>NZ_JBHFHK010000048.1:0-18093 GCF_041928215.1 Hubeiibacter jixunmingi
TAAATTGGCTGTCGCTAAAGCCCTTGATTGTTTCGTATCTCATCTTGTCATTATATCAAAACTTTCGCAAGAGGTCTGATGTAGAATACTATTCGCAAAATAATGCTTTGAAATATTTATTTAATCTATTTTCTACAGGTTTAAATTAACGTGAGTTCGGGATAAGTTTGAATTTAAGCATTTGATTTTATGTGAAACTTTTAATTCGGATGTAGGGTGCGTCTTACGCACCTTTCAGAAAACAGCATTAAAATGGTGCGTCTTGCGAAACAATGTTTCTCACACCCTACTTCTTTAAAATCATATAATTACAACAAAAGCATATCTTTTAAAACCGAACTCACGTTAAATTAGGAATACATCATGATTTATGATATACAGCAATTAGATGATAATCATCTTTATCAAATTTTAAACAGTGCAACAATCGTTGCAGTCGAAACGATTAATCAAAATATTTTTATCAAATGCGAGATGGCAAATGATGGTGAAACACCATTTACAATCATTCTAAATCATGTGCAATCTATCCTTGAAAATCAAGTAGCACAAGACAATTTTGGCATTCAATATGATGATGGCGAAATCATCAAATATAGCTTAGAAAATCATAAATTTACATTGCTCATTTTGTAGGTAAATTATCAAACGCATCAAAGCAAAAACGTAGTCTATGTATTTGAAACCCATTCAGTTTTTATTCAATTCTGAATTGGTTTTTGATTCATCATTTCTATAAACAGAAGTAACCTACTTTTTAATACTCCCCAAAAATGCCCGTAACGATGCGGGTTTAATTGGTTTTGCCAACAAGGTAATATCTACGGCTTTTAATTTTTCAGGCAAATCAGGATCGGTATCTGCAGTCAATAACGCCACAGCTTTAGGCAAATTCAAGGCTTGTTCTCGAGCTTGTAAAATAAAATCCAAACCATATTGAGCTTGATTAAGATGTTGATCGACCAATGCTACATCGATACGATGTTGTTGCAACATCTGTTTAGCCTGTTCAGGTTCTTGTGCCAAATGACATTGATAGCCCCATTTTTCTAATAAAACTTGCATCGCATCCAAAATCGCCACATCATTATCCAGACATAAAATTTGTAGCACCTGTTTGCTACTCTGACGCATAATTTGATTTACTGAAATAGCCTGTGCTTTTTTCGGTGTAGGCACTTTGGGAATATCGATCATAAAACATGAGCCTTTGCCACGCTGCGAATAGACTCTGATTGGATAGCCTAACTGGCGACACATCCGCTCTACAATAGATAAGCCCAATCCCAAACCTTGCTCACCCCATGGCGAAACATGTCCACCACGTTCAAATTCATGAAATAGCTTTTTTTGCTGTTCTTCATCGATACCTAACCCTGTATCCCACACCCCCAAACGCAGATGATTACGATACTGGCTGTGGTTCAATACACCGACAATCACTCGACCCGATGCAGTGTAACGTAGAGCATTACTGAGTAAGTTCTGCACAATTCGACGAATCCATTGCGGATCCGTATCAATCCAATATTTGGTTGGATGTACTTTGAGTTCAATGCCTCTTTGCTTTGCAATCGTGTCAAATTGCAAAAATAAATCATCAAATAAATCTTGCAAGCAATAAGATTTACGCTGTTGCTTTAAAAAACCACCTTCTAATCTCGCAATATCTAACAAAGCAGATAGCATACTCTCTGCACCAAATAACGCACGATCCAACTGCTCCAAAGTTTTTTTATCATCTGCACTATAATTACTATGCTCCAAAGCCGCACTAAATAAACGTGCAGCGTGCATCGGTTGCAATAAGTCATGACTGGCAGCAGCGATGAAACGACTTTTAGAATGATTGGCAAGGTCGGCTTGTTCACGGGCGATTTGCTGTTCTTTTAGTGCATGTTGCAATTGTCTAGTACGCTCATCTACTCTCGCCTCCAGCAAAGCCTCATTTTGTCGGAACGCAGTAATATCAGCAAAGGTCATCACAAAACCACCGCCCTCAATGGGCTTACCACGCATTTGTATAACTCGACCATCTGCATGATGGCGTTCGAATTCATGCTCACTGCCCTTTTGCATCCATTGCACACGTTTACGCACGTGTTCTCCGACTTCACCTGGACCGCACTCACCACGTTCAGCATTGTAACGAATCAAATCGGCAATCGGACGCCCAACGTAAACCAATTCTTTGGGGTAATTAAACAATTTAAGATATTGTTCATTCCATGCGACCAGACGTAAATTCTCATCGATAACACTGACCCCTTGAGTAAGATGATTAATCATGGTCAAGATGAGGTTTTGATTGAAGCGTTGCCATTGTGATGCTTGATCCAGTACATTGGCGATTTGACCAACGGCGATACCATTATCCATTAAAGCCGTGGTAAGTAGCGTACGTGCTGATGCTGCACCAATAATTGCTGCCAGATATTGCTCACTAAATCTCCACCAAACGTCGTCAGCATTTTGTTGTGGGGAAAATTTTAATTCATTATGTCTAGCATATTGCTCAAAATCATATTGTGTATATTCATTCCCTGTTATTTTTTGGCATAAAGCGATCAGATCCTCCAATTTAATCTTGGCTACATTTTCATATACAGGAATATTATCTTTTAAATTTACTAAAGCATCCTGATCTTTTTGATAAAAGAAGAAACTTTCTGCTTGGATCTGTTCAGTAATACGTGGACGATAACGTCGAGAAATAAAATAAAAACATAAAATATTTGCACCCAAAGACCAAATCATACCGTGAGTCAGCGGATGCAAAGTATTGAAGTTAAATAATGCTTCGGGTTGTAAAATATATATAGAAAATAAGCCTTCGCTTAACACTGAATTTGCCCAAGTCTGATATTCTCTTGGCAAAATACGCAGAATAGTTGGGAATAATAAAGTATATGCCCACAGGCTAAATCCAGCGAGCAATCCCGCATACACGCCTTGTTTACTGCCCCCACGCCAATATAATCCACCAATCAAGGCAGGTGCAAATTGTGCTACCGCACTAAATGCCAACAAACCAAAAACTGATAGTTGTTTAATGTCTTCAAATAGCCAAAAGAAACCAAATCCCAAAGCAATTACAGTGAGAATGCTCAATCGACGAATAAATTTTAATTTTTGTGATAGATGAGCATCCATTGGGGAAATGATTTTTAATTTCCATAATATCGGCATGATCAAATCATTACTCAACATAATAGACAACGCTACTGAAGACACCAATAACATTCCTGTAGATGCCGAAAAACCACCTAAGAATGCCAATATAGTGAGCCAGTCATTACCGTAGCTCATTGGTAGCATTAATACTGCACTATCTGCAAAAGGCAAATAAGGTGTGTGCAATGCCCAAGATGCGATGGGTATGATCGCCGCACAAATGATAAATAAGTATGCAGTAAACCATAATCTTGCACCACGGATATGCTCTTCCCCACGCAACTCAACCACAGCGACATGGAATTGACGTGGTAAACAAATCATCGCCAGTGCAGCAAGAATCGTCTGTGTCCAAAAACTTCCTGGCAAACCTTCATGCTGTAAATCCACGATGAGCTGCTGAATATCAGTTTTTACTAAATAAAGACTATTATCCGTTTGTACTAGGACGAAGAGTGCAACAGCCAGCAGTGCAAAAAGTTTTACCACTGATTCAAACGCCACTGCAAGCATGAGACCACCATGTTGCTCCGTATTCACGATATGGCGTGTACCAAAAATCATTGCCAATATCGCCAGTACTGCTGTCAGGAACAATACCCCATAATGTGTCGAGGCATCTGTTGTAGACTGCTCAAATATAATTGACGAACTTAATGAAATCGCATGAACTTGTAATGCCAGATAAGGGATAACTGAAACAACAGCCAATATTGTGACTAATGCTGCCAAACCTGCCGATTTGCCATAGCGTGCGGAAATAAAATCAGCGATAGAAGAAATGGCATGGTTTTGACGGATTTGTCCCAAACGTCGCCAAATATCATGACCTAACCACAAAAATAAAATTGGACCAAAAAAAATCGGTAGAAATAAAATTCCCTGATTAACTGCCACACCTGTTGCCCCGTAAAATGTCCACGATGAACAGTACACTGCGAGTGTTAAGCTAAATAAAATTGTTCTTGCTTTATTGGATAAGCGATTGGCATAACGTTCGCCAAAAAACGCACAGGCAAATAATAAACTGATATAAATCGCCAATATTCCAATAATCAGTTGTGCATTCATAATTGCTATAATATAAAAATCAATATGTGCTTAATTTAACATTAAAAAGTAATTTTCGCTAAATAAGCTGCTTAAATCGAAAAAAATAATAAAAAAACCGCTATATCAAGACCAAAGTCTAAGTTACCATCACAAAACATCTTGTTAGTGTTATAGCATGGCAAAAAGACTGTAATGCTTTTGATGTGATTGGTTGAGCTAAAACGCAAGTTTGAGGAGAAGGAATATGGATGATGCTCAAGTAAAACGTATTTTGGAAAATCCAAAATTTCAGGAAATGGTGACAAAACAACGTAAACTCAGTTGGAGTTTAACCGCATTGATGCTATTTGTATATGTGGGTTTTACCTTGTTGGTTGCCTATGATAAGGAACTACTAAAGCAGACTTTTTCAGCGGATGGTGTGGTGACTTATGGTGTACCAATGGCAGCAGGCGTAATCGTCCTGTCATTTGTATTATGTTGGATCTATGCAGCGATTTCAAACAGCTCTTTTGAACGCTTAAATCGTGAAGCCATTGAAGAAGTTAGTAGTATTGCCAACAAACACTAAGGACAGTTGAATTATGAAAAATCAAATAAATTGGTTTAAAGCCAGTGCCATTGCTTTGATGGCAAGCATCATGTCAAATGCGGCATGGGCAGATGCCTTAACTGGTCAGGCACAAAAACAACCAACGAACTGGACAGCGATTATCATGTTCATTATCTTCGTTGGTGCAACCTTATTTATTACTAAATGGGCAGCAGGTAAAACCCAATCCACCAGTGACTTCTATACAGGTGGTGGCGGTATTTCTGGCTTCCAAAATGGTCTAGCTATCGCTGGTGACTATATGTCGGCAGCATCATTCTTGGGTATTTCCGCAATGGTATTTACTTCAGGTTATGATGGCTTATTATACTCTTTAGGTTTCATGGTAGGTTGGCCAATCGTATTGTTCTTGATTGCAGAACGTTTACGTAACTTGGGTAAATACAACTTCTCTGACGTGGTGTCTTTCCGTTTGGATGAACGTCCAGTACGTGCCATGGCTGCGTTTAACTCACTTGTGGTTGTTGCATTCTATTTGATTGCACAAATGGTGGGTGCAGGTCAGTTGATCAAATTATTATTTGGTTTGGACTACAAAATTGCCGTCATTGCTGTCGGTATCTTGATGATGGCGTATGTGATGTTCGGTGGTATGTTGGCAACAACATGGGTACAAATCATTAAAGCGACCTTGTTATTGTCTGGTGCATCGTTCATGGCATTTATGGTACTTAAGCATGTTGGCTTTAGCTTACCAGAAATGTTTAAACAAGCCATTCAAGCCTACAGTACAGCGAACCACAAGACTTTGGAAGAAGCAACCAAAATCATGGGGCCGGGTAGCTTGGTGAAATCACCGATTGATGCGATTTCGCTTGGTCTTGCCTTGATGTTTGGTACAGCAGGTTTGCCACATATCTTGATGCGTTTCTTTACGGTAAAAGATGCCAAAGAAGCTCGTAAATCAGTGGTTGTCGCAACTGGCTTTATCGGTTACTTCTACTTATTGACCTTCATCATTGGTTTCGGTGCAATTCTTCTTGTTGCCAACAACCCTGCTTACTTAGATGCTGCGAAAATGGCTGAAACAGGTAAGTTAGCCCTTGTTGGTGGTGGTAACATGGCGGCGATTCACTTGAGTCATGCGATTGGTGGTAACTTATTCTTAGGCTTTATCTCTGCAGTTGCGTTCGCAACCATCCTTGCGGTAGTCGCAGGTTTGACCCTTGCAGGTGCATCAGCAGTATCGCACGATTTGTTCGCCAACGTGATCAAACGTGGTACAGCAACTGAAGCACAAGAGTTACGCGTATCTAAAATCGCAACTTTATGTTTGGCAATCTTTGCAATGTTCTTGGGCATTATGTTCGAAAAACAAAACGTTGCATTCATGGTTGGCTTGGCATTTGCGGTGGCAGCATCTGCAAACTTCCCAGTATTAGTCTTGTCTATGTTCTGGAAAGGTTTGACCACACGCGGTGCGGTAATTGGTGGTTTGTCAGGTTTGTTCAGTGCTTTAGTGTTGATTATCTGTACCAAAGCAGTTTGGGTAGATACTTTGAACATGGCGAAAGATCCGATTATCAACATGACTAACCCAGCGTTATTCTCTATGTTGTTGGCATTCATCATGTGCTATATCTTCTCAGTAACAGATAAGTCAAATCAATCTCGTATTGAGAAAGCTAAGTTTGATGAGCAATATGTACGCTCAGTCACTGGTATTGGTGCATCTGGTGCATCTGACCACTAATTGAAAGTCATTGCTACAAAAAAAGTCCCTACGGGGGCTTTTTTTATGCTTATATTTGAAAAAAATTAAGCTTCTTTTGCTATTCTTTCTTTGTTTTTATTTAAGGCTGATTTTTTTAAATGTTGCATCAAATCATAAATATGATGAATATTTAGCTCTAATTTGGCACGGGTACAGGCAACATATAGCAGGCGTAATTCTTCTGGGCTGATTTTATAATCCAATTTATTTTGCTTAAACTGATAGTCATTTTCGATATGCACACGATGCCACTCCAAGCCTTTTGCCTTGTGTGCAGTCGAAATTACATAATCGGCATGCTCAATCGGACTGACTTTTTGTAAGGCTTGTTTCAGCGGTGCTGTGCCATGTTCATCGACCAATTTCACTAGCGGTTTAATATCACTGCCATCATTGGTTTCACAATATTCATGCACTTCAGACCAAGTATTAAACCAAGCTAATTCCGGCACATCAGTCACACGTTTGCCTTGTTTTAACGCCGTTGCGGCATCCATAAAACGGATTAAACGCTGATGGTCGGCTTGCAAGCTAACTTTATCACCTGCGATTAAACCGCTTAATAACAGTTCCATGGCACGGGCATTGGTACGACACAATATCGCATCACGCATTTTGGTATGTGGTTTATTCACCACTTTGGATTTGATCTCGCTATAGCCATGCAAAGGCACAGTTTCATCCAAGGCGGATAATAAATCATTCGCCACATCGGCAATCGCATCACCAAAACGAAAAGACGTGGTCAGGCGACTATCTGGTAAAGGTAATTTTTGCATGGCATTCACCGCCCCACGCCACTCATAAATCTGCTGATGGGCATCCCCAACATAAATCACTTGGCTATGTTTTTGCTTGAGTAAAATGCCGAGCATCAATGGATCCGCATCTTGCGCTTCATCAAACAAGATATAATCACTATGAATGGTCGGCTCGGACAATGCCCAAAGTTTCAGATAAATATCATGCCCAATTCCGGCATGATGATGCGGATAAATCGAATCCAACCAGCGTCGCTCCAAAGCAGGATAAAGATGCTGTTGTAAGGCACTGGCATCATCAGGATGTAACCATTCAGGTACTTGAATATGCCGTGGTGCAGGATAACCAGAACTGGTAGAACAAAAATAACTTAAACCATTGGAAATCAAATTCGCCAAGCGGTTGGTCGAAATCAAATGCTGTTCATAACGACTACCCACCAAACGCCGCAACATAATCGGTTCAAGGCGATATTCCTTGGCGAGATGGCTTGGGCTAAGTCGTGGCAAACGCAATTTATCGGTAATTTGCCGATCCACATTGCGATATGCCAAAGAATGAAAAGTACGACAATCCACACTCCGCCCAAAGCGGTTTTGAGCATGGGTAGCAATGGCTTTGTTAAATGCCAAATACAATCCTTTACGCTCGGGCATGGCTTGGCTAATCATTTGTAAAGTAGTAGTTTTACCTGTCCCTGCATAAGCAATAATCTTAAATGAATGTCCTAGACGTGCATTATCAATGGCAGTGACTTGCTCTGCTGTTGCTGCTTGTAATAGTTGTGCGATTGATAAATTGCTGTCTGTCAAATCATTCAAAAGTAGTTACCTATATATTTATCCAAGAAAAAGCAAAAATAAAAAGCAAAACCATCTATGATGATTTTGCTTTTCGATAAGCTAAATTATTTGTTTGGCAAAACAGGAATGTCTAATTTTAAGCCCACACCACTGTCTTGACCATGTTGAGCTGACTGCGTTGTCCATGCTTGCAAGGTTGCTTGTGCCACGTCAAAATCACGTGTCCATGATACTTCCAAGCTATTTAAACGGTCATTTTGCGTAAATGCTTTGTTGGTGGTCAAATTGGTTTGATTCACTTTGGCATGTAAAGCACGGGCTTGCAACTGATTTTTCTCATCAAGTTGTACTTTACCACCTAGGCTGTACATTTCACCATCACCACCGAGTGCATGACCAAGTGAATGACCTTGCTGGTAGTAACCATCACGGTAAATATGATGTTGATAGCTAATACGTTTAAACTGATTGCCTGTACCTGTATTCGCCCATTCAGCATAGAGATATACTGGTTTATCAGCAACTTGTGTCGCTACATCCGCACCAGCACTAAAAAGAAATTTATAAGGTAATTTCCCTGCTTCATCTTCACCAATCGCTTGTCCATAAACACTGACTGGTAATGTAGTGAGCGGTTGCAAATTTAGACGTGCATCAAATCCTGCCAATTGATTGGATGGATCAACTTCTCTAGAATAATTTGGATCTGACATATAAGCATTGTCACGTCCGATTAAGGCATTGAGATAACCTTTGGTTGATAAGCCTTGACCACCACCAATTTGCAAAGTACGTGATACGCCCAATTCTAGGCTTGGGATAGGCTGAGCAGTCACACGCATACCAAGCAATTTTGCCTTAGGCATAGCAGTATAATCCATCAATTGTCCAGCAAATGCCTGATATTGCCAAGGTCCAATCCATGACAACCACTTTGATTCAAATGCTTTTTGTGCATCACGTTGCATGGTCACACCATACACTGGACGTGAGGCATCACCACGAATCAAACTACCATCAGCACCATGTCCCCACCAAGTTGGAATCTGACCCGCAATCAGCCACTGATTCCATACTTTGCCTGCCAAATATGAACCTTCAGCATTCAATCGATGCTTGCTGTCGATACGCATATCCTGTTGCAAATTTAGATTTAGACGAGCATCCCAATTTTCGCCGCCAGCATTGCCTTGTAAGCCTGTTTGAAATTGAGCTTGTTGTTGTTCATCAAACGCCATAGGTGTGTTTTTAATATCGCTGCTGGCATAAAGCTGAGTACGTATAGGGGCTTGTTGTGCCGCAATCTGCTTTTGGACTTGTTCTAAAATATTTTGCTGTGTAGATGTACTCACTTTTGCATCTTGTAGTGCTTGTGCAATCGCTGTACCACTTAATGGCCAAGTCGACGTACTCAGCTGAATAACGCCTTGCTGATTCAGCCAATTCAAATCTTGACGTAAGCTGTCATGATTTAAAATAATACCTTGAGCAAAGGCTTGGCTACTGATGGCAACACCGCAACAAACAGCAGTAAACAACAATTTTTGAGCAAACATGGAACAATCCAACTATAAAAGCGTGCTGTATTATAAACCGCTTAGCGCTAATATTCATTACAGAATTGTAGCGAAGAAACTTTGGCAGAATTATTTATTCATCCGCCAAATGCTGAGCAATACACTTAAAATCACCAATACAATCGCAATATACCATAGTGTCATCACCGCAATCGCCAATAGAATCAATATGCTACTGCCAAATAGCCAATTACGGCGTTGTTGCTCTAGCATATCTAAGCGTAATTGTTGTAATTCTCGATGCTGACGGTCTTGCCAATAGCTTTGATTTTTCAGGCCATTGATACTATCTACTACGACACTTGGTAAATCCTGCATACCCAATAAAAAGTCTGGCAGCTGCTGTCCGATTTCTTTGATATTTTTGGCAGGATTGACTTGTTGCTTCATCCAATCGGTAAGAATCGGCTTTGCCAATTTCCAAATATCCAAATCTGGATATAAATCCGTGCCCAAACCTTCAACATGCACCAAAGTTTTTAATAGTAGCATCAATTGTGGTGGAATTTCTAAATGAAAACGTCGTGCAATATCCATGACTTGCAAAAGAATCCCTGCAAAATCAAGCTCATGCATCGGCTTAGACACCATCGGGCCTACAGTGCGACGCATCTCTCTTGCCAAGGCATCTTTATCAGTATTCGGCGGAATCCAACCCGCTTGATGCACGATTTGAATCAATTGCATAAAGTCGCTATTCATCACCGCCAACAGCATACGTGCCACAGTCATTTGATCTGATTTAGACAGCTCGCCCATAATGGCACAGTCTAAGGCAATATAGCGTGGATTTTGCGGATTTAAAGTTTCCACAAAGACATTGCCAGGGTGCATATCGGCATGGAAAAAGTTATCGCGAAATACTTGAGTAAAGAAAATGGTTAAGCCTTTTTCTGCCAAATCGGCACGGCTCATGCCCAATTCATCAAAGGTCGCAGTATCGGAAATTGGCACACCCGAAATACGTTCCGCCACCATCACATCATAGCTATCCATGTACACTTCAGGCACGTACATCATGCTTGAACCAGTAAAATGATGACGCATACGGCGAGTATTATCCGCTTCAATCGTCAAGTCCAATTCATTCAGGATAATACTGCGATAATCTTGGATAATTTCACCCAAATGTAAAGCACGCGCTGCTTCCAAGCGTTGTTCTAAATATTGCCCTAGCCATTGTAAAATTTCAAAGTCTTGGATAATTTGCTGACGAATATCAGGGCGAGTGACTTTCACCACCACTTCACGCCCATCATGAAGCGCAGCGGTATGTACTTGAGCAATCGATGCTGCCGCAAGTGGCGTATCATCAAAACGACTAAATAGCGTATCGATTTCGGTTTTAAACGATTCACGAATACGTTGTTTTGCCACGTCGACTGGAAAAGGCTTAACACGGTCTTGCAATAAGGTAAGTTGTTGTAAAATCTCAGGTGGAATCAAATCACGACGTGTAGAAAGCAACTGCCCCATTTTGATTGCCAAAGGCCCCATGTCTTCAAGGGCTTGCTTTAACTTTAATGGATTGTCTTTTTGCTTAGACGACCATGCCGCAGGGTGCATCTGTAATAGCTTGACCAATGGTCGTGCGGGTGGTAAGTCTTGTTTTTCCACCAAAGTATCAAGGCGATAATGGGCTGCAATCGACCAAAGTTGTAATAAACGAGAAAGATGTGGAATCATATTTTTAGCCTATTATTGTCCTTGTGCGGTCTGTGTCTGCAATGCCTGTTCGAGCTGTGCATCTAAGCGGTCTATGCGTTGATTGAGTAACAACAACTCTTGTTGCAACTCATTCATTTGCCATTGACTTGCCAATAAACCACTTTCATTTTGCAAGCTATCTGTGATAATAAATTCAGCACTTTTGGCACTTTTCATTGCTGCTTTAGGTAGCTCTTGCACTCGCGCCAATTGATTGGCAACATTGACACCCACCCAAGGGCTTAGCGTCGATGCCAAATCAAAATGACTTTGTTTGAGAATACTTTGTAACTTAAATAATAATTGATAATCGCCTTCCAGCGGAATATTCTTAAACTCATCATCCGACATCTTTAATAATGCCAAACCCTGCACCGCAGTATCCAGATTCAATGTCGCATTGGCTGATTGAATTTTTTGGCTATCATCAAAAGGACGTTGTTCAAAAATACTTACTCTTTCGCTATGACCTGTTGGGGTTGGCTCTAGTCGGATTTTATTCTCATCAAAATAAACATCTACACTTAGCATTGGCGATGCAATATTGACTCGCAATAATTGCCCTTGCAATTGATTTAGATTTTGCCGTGTAATACTATCCAAATCAATCACTTGATTAATAATGCGTTGTGCTGCACCCAATGCCAAAATTGCCAACATATACCAAACCCAAAACTCAGTTATTTATCATAAAAATACTTTGAATTTTAGTGAATTAAAATCCAAAGTACCCTGCACTTTTTTTAAATTACAATTTAAAACCACGATGTACCGCAACAATACCACCTGTCAAATTGTGATAATCACAATTTTGGAAGCCTGCATTTTCCATCATGCTTTTTAACGTGCGTTGATCTGGATGCATACGAATCGATTCTGCCAAATAACGATAACTTTCTGAATCATTTGCCACCAGTTTGCCCATCAACGGCAAAGCAGTAAATGAATAAGCATCATAAAGCTTGGCAAACGGTTCAAATACTGGCTTAGAGAATTCTAATACCAACAGACGACCACCTGGTTTCAACACGCGATACATGGCTTGCAAAGCAGCATCTTTATCGGTGACATTACGCAAACCGAAACTGATGGTGACTAAGTCAAAACTTTCGTCTTTAAATGGCTCCAAAGTTTCGGCATTCGCCAGTACAAACGCGACATTGGTACAACCCGCATCAAGCAAACGATCACGACCCACATCCAGCATGGATTGGTTAATGTCTGATAACACCACATGACCTTGCTCACCGACTTCACGGCTAAATACTTTGGCAAGGTCACCCGTGCCACCTGCAATGTCTAGCACGTGTTGTCCACGGCGTACGCCTGACATCTGAATGGCAAAACGTTTCCACAAGCGATGCACACCAAAAGACATTAAGTCATTCATCAAATCATATTTGCTGGCAACAGAATGGAAAACTTCAGCGACTTTTTGGGCTTTTTCATCGGTATTAACAGTTTTATAGCCAAAATGCGTGGTATCGCCGACATTACCTGTATTTGCACCTTTAGGTAAATTATAGTCCGCAACTTTAGATGGGTTTGAGCCATTTTGTTGTTGTTTGAGTTGCTCTAAAGTCTGCTGTTGCCCTTGTGTAGGCTGTTGACGATGTTCTGATGTTGCAAAATTATCCGTCAAAAAAGGACTGATTTTTTTGTTGCTTTGATTGGCTTGTTCAGACATGACTTTCCCCGAGAATAGGTTTTAAGCTAAAAAATTTTATCGATAACCATAACATATTTTGCCATAAAAGACTTGGTTAAAATTGTGAAAATATTCAGCTTTATGATGGTTAAATTATCTTCAAATAAAAAATAAAACCCGCAAGTGCGGGTTTTATTTTTGTTTCAGCATAGAATCAATTACGATTTCTTTTTGCTTTTGACATCTTCTTTGTCATTTTGTGCTTCAGCTTTAACTTCAGCAACCAAGTCAGCCATCGTTTTTTCTTCAGCTTGATCTGCTTCAGCGTCAGATTCAACAGATTTTTTATCTGTTAGATCTTCTACTTTATTCGCGACTTCTGCTTTGATTTCTTTTGCAGTTTGTTCAACTTTTTCAGCATCGGCTTTGATCTCATCGACCAACTCAGCGACTTTATCTTTGCTTTCGCTAACGACTTGCTCTGCCTGATGCTTCACTTGCTCTGCTTTGTCATGCAAGTCAGCTTTTAAATGCTCTACTTTATCTTTCACATTTTCAACTGATTCGCTATGTGTAATCTCTTCAACTTTTTCAGTGACAAAATCTTTGGCTTGCAACGCTTTTTCTTTCAGTGCTGCCAATTTGTCATCTGCTGATAAGATTTCATGAGCAGTGTCTTTAACATTTGACATCAGGCTCGTAACCACCGCCACACCAGCAGTATCACTTGCCTGTTCAGGCTTTTTTGCAGTCGTATTCTCGCTATCAGCTGTTGTGCTGTCAGTTTGCGATACTAGACCTTGTGCCTTTTGTTCAGCACGAATACGCTTAGCAGTGTTATAGCATTCTTCAACGTGTGATTCAGCCACTTTTTTCATGATTAAGTAGCCGATACTGCCAGCCACCAAAGAGCCACCTAGTGGGATAAATTTGGATACTTGTTTTGAAACAAACTTGGTCACCATGCCATTCATACCCGCACGCACTGCAGTACGTGTTAGCACAAAACCACTCAGCTCAGTAGCACGTTTAGTTACTGCTGACCAATCAACTTTGCCTGTGCGAGAATCATAGACACTGAGTTGATGGCTGTTTAGCCCAAATTTTTCATTAATCTTTGGTAAAAGTACGCTCAAGATACCCACGTCAACTACAAGGTCAAAGAACGGGATAGGAATGACTGCAGCACCTGCTGACATATAAGCAGGTTTTTTAATCATTTCTAAACTTTCTGCACGTGCCTTTTCCAAATCAATGCTTGGGTCAATTGTGTTCGGGATGTCTTGCTCTTTTAATGCCATGGTAGCCTCTCAAAAATTGTCAGAATATTACATTTAATTTGCTCAATTATTGTTACATAAGATGTATGTAACTAGTACAGGCTTATTGTATCTAAATGATTACAAATAACATTGTTTTGTAGTTTTTCACTTTTTTATATTTCATTTCTTGGCAAATTATCTCAGTAAAATAACCAAAAAAAATACCGCTGATAGCTTAGTATCAACGGCATTTAAACGCCTCATTACAACAATTTAAGTCAATAATGTCTGCACGTCTGTGTATTCTAGATCCATTGCCTCGGCAACAGCTTTATACACCACATGACCTTTTAGCGTATTCAGACCTAATTGCAAAGGTAAGTTCTCTTTACACGCCTGCACATAACCCTTATCTGCCAAAGCCAAGGCATAAGGCAATGTTGCATTAGACAACGCCATTGTTGAAGTACGTGCTACCGCCCCTGGCATATTGGCAACCGCATAGTGGATCACGCCATGTTTGACATAAGTTGGATTATCATGCGTGGTAATGCGGTCAGTTGTCGCAAAACAACCGCCTTGATCAATAGCAATATCGACCACCACACCACCATCAGCCATACTTTCAATCATCTGCTCAGATACCAATTTTGGTGCTGATGCACCAGGAATCAATACTGCACCAATTGCCAAATCACAGTTTTGGATGGATTCTTGAATATTGCTCGGCGTTGACATCAAGGTCTGTACATTATTGCCAAATAACTCTGACAATTCTTTTAAGCGTTTTGGACTCAAGTCAAGAATAGTCACGTCCGCACCCAAGCCAATTGCCATTTTAGCGGCTTCAGTCCCTGCGATACCACCACCAATGATGGTCACTTTACCTTTTTGTACACCTGGTACACCACCGAGCAAAATGCCTTTTCCACCATAAAATTTTTGTAAAAATTGTGCACCAATTTGTACACTCATACGACCAGCGACTTCACTCATTGGTGTAAGCAATGGCAAAGAATGGTCTGCCAATTGCACAGTTTCATAAGCAATACCCGTCACTTTATGTTTAAGCAAAGCTTCGGTCAATTCAGGCTCTGCTGCCAAGTGCAGATAAGTAAATAAGGTTAAATCTTCACGGAAATAAGCGTATTCACTGGCTTGTGGTTCTTTGACTTTGATGACCATTTCAGCGGACCATGCTTCGCTTGCAGACACCATGCGTGCACCTGCTTTTTGGTATTCTGCATCACTAAAATGCGAACCTAAACCTGCACCAGTTTCGACCAAAACTTCATGTCCACGGCTACATAATGCATGTACACCACTTGGTGTTAAACCTACACGGTTTTCATTATTTTTAATCTCTTTTGGAATACCAACTTTCACTGTTTGCTCCTTTTGTCTATCGACAATTTCAATCGGTTTCACCAATATTGGTTAGAAACAAATCTATCATATCTTTTGGCAATAATGATTAACTTTTTATGTCATGTTTGATTTTTTATAAAAAAATCCGATTAAAATAACACGCATTCTATACGTATGATTTGTATGTACATTTTTTAAAGCTATACTATTAACAAGTTACATTCTTTCTATTTTCTAACATTTTTTTATAATAAAATCAATTGCAATTGTTGTTTTTTTCCACTTAAAGCAAAAGTTCCTACACCAATTAATCTTAAACATAACTCAGCCTGTTTTGCTTGTTGTACAGTATGTTGAAAATGTTGTAATAGTTGTTGTACTGCTAAATTTAAACTGGCTAAATCATTGATTGGCTGTTGAAAACGTTTACTATGTTGTAAGGTTTTAAAATCTTTGGTTTTCAATTTGACTTGCACGCCATAGGCATCAAGTTGCTTTTTTTGTAAAGAATGCCACACTTGTTGTGATAAATCCTGCCACTCCGCCCATGCAATTTCTGACAAATACATATCTTGTAGTAGCGTAATTTCTTTAGATACTTGTTGCAGTTCACGTTGGCTTTGTACTGCTCGATCATCAATACCCTGCGCATACAAAAACAGGCGATGTCCAAATTTTTCACCGAAATGCTTAATGAGTTCAATTTCACTCAATTTTTGTACATCAGCAATGCTAAACAAATTTAATGCGTGCATTTTTTGTAAAGTGACTTTTCCCACGCCAAAAAATTTTTCTACCTTAAGTTGTGGAATAAAATCAGCCACTTGACTGGGTTTAATCACAAATAAGCCATTGGGTTTTTGCCAATCTGATGCAATTTTTGCCAAAAATTTATTCGGTGCAACGCCTGCCGATGCAGTCAGCCCTGTTTCTCGGAAAATATCCGCACGAATTTGTTCCGCTACCGCAGTGGCTGATGGTAAATCTTGCAAATTATCGGTGACATCCAAATAAGCTTCATCCAGAGATAAGGGTTCTATCAAATCGGTATAACGTGCAAAAATAGCATGAATTTGCTGGGAAATTTGTCGATATTTAGCAAAATTCGGCTCAACAATCACCACTTGTGGGCAGCGTTTTTTGGCATTTGCTACCGACATCGCAGAACGTAAGCCATATTGACGGGCGATATAATTGGCAGTAGTGACCACCGAGCGTGGACGATCATACGCCACAATCATCGGTTGATTGGCTAATTCTGGACGTGTCAGCAACTCCACTGACGCATAAAAAGCATCCATATCAATATGAATAATTTTTCGGATAGACAATGCATTATACTTTTGAAAATACCGTGCTATGATTATAGCAATGAAGCGACCACAGTACCAAATTTCGCATCAACTACAACAGCTCAGGGGGAAAAAGATGTCACAACAATCACCTTATATTTTTGGTAAAGTCAAAAAACTCCCTGCAAAATCAGCAGCGTATGTTATGCCTTTGATTTTATCTTTTGTGATGAGTAGCATTATTTCTGGCATTAATATTTTTAAAGCCATTGGCTTGGTCGATGGATTTATGTGGATTTGGTTGCGTGGCTGGATGATTTCATGGGCGATTGCTTTTCCGACTGTACTTGTAGTCTTGCCTTTAGTGCGTAAAATCGTAGGGAAAATTGTGCAAATGCCACCTAGTCAATAATTTGTTTCCATAATAAGTTTATTTTATTCAAGATATGCAAAAGGAATTTTATGCAAAATACGTATGATATTGATATGTCTCAGTTACCACATTGGTCATTTGGTGATAACGCTGAACTTGCGGATGAGTTATTGGCATTGGTACTATCAGGCAAAAAAAACTGCTACATGCACTGCTTTGGCTTGGCATTTAGAAGATCCTTTACCGCCTGTAGGTAGCCTACAAATCATTACGGATAGCCATCAGCAACCCGCTTGTATCATTCAAAATACCGCCCAATTTATCATCCGATATTGTGATGTGGATGCTGATTTAGCACGACAAGAAGGTGAGGGTGATTTGAGCCTAGATTATTGGCAAATAGGGCATAAAGATTTTTTTGGCAGACAACATTGCTTTGACCCTGAAATGTGGTTGATTTTTGAAAAATTCAAAGTAATAAAAGTGTTATAACATTTGCCATTTTAAATGAAGTTCGTGCAATGATTTAAAATGAATAAGGATTTAAATTATGCCAGAGATGACTATTTTTCTTGTATTGCTTTTGATGGTAAGTGGCGGTTTATTTACCATCTACTATTTACGCAAAAATTTTATCAGCCTTTTTCAAAATAAAAGCATACGCAATATTTATTAGACCTCTTGCGAAAGTTTTGATATAATGACAAGATGAGATACGAAACAATCAAGGGCTTTAGCGACAGCCAA
>NZ_JBHFHK010000049.1:0-17711 GCF_041928215.1 Hubeiibacter jixunmingi
TTGAGAATGAAATTAGTGGCAGGATTTATAAATTGGCAAGTTAATCGCTAAATTTACATTTTCGAAAGAGGTCTATTGAAGAGAATTACATAATTTATTCATATTTTTATTTTGATTGGAAATTCACGATTTATCCACAATATCATTTTTTGTTGTTTATTTTAACGATTAGTGACTTGTTATTTTTTTAATAAAGTATATAAATTAACTTAATCTATCTATTCAAGAGAATTTATGTGAACAAGTTATCAATATCTAGTTTTGCACTGGCTACAACAATGCTATTTACTGGTGTGGCTCATGCTGATGACAATAAACGCATTGTACAGCTACAAGCAGAGGTGAGTCGACAGATTGCGAATGATGAAATGCAAGCTGTACTCTACACCGAACTAAATGAAAAAGATGCCAGCACGCTAGCTAATCGTATCAATCAAATCCTTAATCAGAGTATTGCTGTCGCTAAGCAATACCCACAAGTACAGATTCGTACAGGCAGTCAAAATACTTACCCGATTTACAATGACAAACGTCAGCTCACCAATTGGCGTGGACGTGCTGAAATAGTCTTGTCAGGTGCGGATTTTAAAGCCAATAGTGAGTTGATCGCTAAGCTACAACAAAATCTACAGTTACAGGATATTAATTTTAGCGTATCCAAAGCACAGCGTGAAAAAGTTGAAAATGAATTGTATGTCGAAGCGTCCAAAGCCTTCCAAAAACGTGCTCAATTATTGCTTGCACCATGGAATGCTCAACGTTATGAATTGGTAAATTTACAGTTCAGTAGCGATAATAACTATTATCCTCGACCTATGGCAATGATGGCAGGTGCAGAGATGAAACAACATGATATTCAAAGCCAAAATATTGAGGCAGGCAATAGTGAAGTAAAAGTCGTTGCCAGCGGCAGTGTGCAATTACAATAATTGATTATCAATCGATTTTGTTTTTTTATTGAGCATAATATTTAGTATTATGCTCAATATTGGCAAAGCGATTAAGAAGATAAACTTAACGATTATTTAAAATAACTGAATTATTCTGCCAATATATCAAATACAACTTGAGTCACATCGGTACATAATGCTTTATCATTAAATACTTCGAATGCAGTAATGGTCACATCAGTATTTGAGGGCAGGTCTTGTTGTTTTTGTTGAATTAATTCTTGGATAGGTAACTGTGTTTGTTTTATCTCAAATAACTGAATATCATCATAATTAATGTTGTCACCTTGATAATTTACATCATCTTTAAATATATAAGGCAAGATCGTTTCACTGATCGCAGTTTTTATGTCTACAATATCAAACGCCAGTAGGTCGCGAATCTCATCACGTTTACCCAAATTTTCTTTGACCTCTAAGACCAAGTGATAGTAAGCCATGACTTCTCCTCAGTAATAAATCGATAATGTCTTTTCATGGTATCGTTTATATATACGTTTAGGCAAGCTTTTTTGTATACTATTTTTTATCGCTTAAATATGCATCATATTTATACAGCAATGCCGTTTATCTTTATCTCAGCGATAAAAACATATCTTCCGTACACACACCTATTAAATTTAACGTATTTTTTTAACACAATTTGCATTAAAATAGCACTTATAAATGATGATTTAAGTGAGTATAAACATGCATCTGCATATATTAGGAATTTGTGGCACATTCATGGGATCACTGGCTCTATTAGCACGTGAGCTTGGGCACACTGTGACGGGTAGTGATGAAAATGTTTATCCACCTATGTCGACACAATTAGAAAATGCAGGCATTCAATTGATGCAAGGCTATGACCGTAGCCACTTACAGCCGCAGCCTGATTTGGTGATTGTGGGCAATGCCATGAAGCGTAGCATTGATGCAGTAGAGTATATGCTCAATGAACGCATTCCCTATACGTCAGGCCCGCAATGGTTGGCTGAACATGTGCTGCAATATCGTCATGTGTTGGCGGTTGCGGGTACGCATGGTAAAACCACCACAACCACAATGTTGGCATGGATTTTACACTATGCAGGGATTGATACGGGCTTTTTGATTGGCGGTGTACCGTTGGTGAATACCGATGATGAACGTTTAAAAAATGCTTTTAAACACAGTAGTTATTTAGGTAAAAATGCCACGCAAGATCAAGAAGCCTATTTTGTTATCGAAGCCGATGAGTATGACAGTGCATTTTTTGATAAACGTTCTAAATTTGTGCATTACCGTCCAAAGACCGCGATTTTGAATAATTTGGAATATGATCACGCCGATATTTTCCCAAATTTGGCAGCGATTCAAACCCAATTCCATCATATGATTCGTATGATTCCATCTAATGGTCAAATCATCATGTCAGCAGGCACAGATAGCTTGGAAGAAACCATCAAAAAAGGCTGTTGGACACCGATTTGGCGGATGGCGATTGAGTCGTCATCATCTCCAGAGATGGCGGATTGGTCGGCAAAATTAGAGCAAGAAGACGGCTCAGTGTTTCACGTGAAACATCATGATGAAATGGGTACTGTGAATTGGTCAATGAGTGGTATTCATAGCGTAAACAATGGATTGGTGGCGATTGCTGCGGCTTATCATGTTGGTGTACCGATTGCAAAAGCCTGTGAAGCTTTGTCAAATTTTGCTGGGATTAAACGTCGTATGGAATTGGTGGGTAGCATTGAAAAAGCCAATGGCATCATCGAAGTGTATGATGATTTTGCTCATCATCCAACAGCGATTGAAACCACATTGGATGGGGCGAAAAAGCGTTTTGCCGAGCGAAGCCAGCGTAAAATCTGGGCAGTGATAGAACCACGTAGTAACACCATGAAATTGGGCACACATCAGGGCTTGCTTGCCCCATCTGCCAGTGTTGCCGATCACGTGATTTGGTATCAGCCGTCTAATTTGGATTGGTCGGTGGCGGATGCGATTGGTGGTGCAGAGCGTCAGCAAGTAATGACAACCATTGATGCAATTATCGAACATATCACCGCACAGATTGGCGATGATGATGTGGTGGTGATTATGTCCAATGGTGGATTTGGTGGCATTCACCAAAAATTGGTGCAGGCGTTACAGGCAAAAAAGGCTTAATTATCATCAAATAAAAAAAGGTTGTGGATTGTATCCGCAACCTTTTTTATGGTGTAAATTTTTCTAAAATTACGCACGCAAGCTTTGTAATTCAGGATGGCGTTCAAACATTGTCACCACATAAGAACAAATCGGAATAACTTTTAGTTGTTTATCTTGAGCGAAAGTAACTAAAGCATCAAATAATCGTTTGGCAACGCCTTGCCCACGCAAAGAATCATCTACCCAAGTATGATCCACCACTATGGTATGCTGATCACGATATTGATAAGTCATCTCAGCAGTGCGTTTGCTTTCATGCTCAATAAAAAATACGCCATTAACCAGTTCATCACGATGTTGGATAGTCATAAAATTTTCCCAAAAAATTAAAATAGATGATTTATTAATAACATGATTTGGCGATTCTAAATATTTTTTGTGTAAAGATAGGTGTGTTTTACTACAGAATACAGCACCATCGTGATGCCACTTTACAACTTCTAAAAATATTTCCAAACGCTCAATTTCGTTGAAATTGATCGATTTTTCATTATTTACCAATACAAAAACTACCAAAAATCTTGCCCAACAAATCATCGGCGGTAAATTCACCGGTGATTTCACTTAAGGCATTTTGGGCTAAACGCAAAGATTCTGCCACCAATTCCCCTGCATGATATTCCACCAATTGTTGCTTGGCTTCCGCCAAATAAAATTGCGTACGTTGCATGGCGTCAAGGTGTCGCGTACGAGCAATAAAGGTATCTTGTTCAGGCTGAAAACCAGCATAAGTGGTGATACGGTCGGTGAGTAGTCCTAAGCCCAATTCAGCACGAGCGGATACCACAGCACGGGTAAAACCGTCCAATTCATCAATACGAGCAGTTTCATCGGTCAAATCGCATTTGTTGGCAATCAATAGCGTGCGTTTTGGATCAAGATGTTCAGCAAAATAGTGCTTTGCCAATGCCAAAGGCTGTTGTTCTTGACTCATGTCATAAACGAAAAGTAATAAATCCGCTTGTTCAATGGCTTGAATGGCACGGCGTATGCCTTCTTTTTCCACCACATCCTGCGTTTCACGCAAACCTGCGGTATCAGTCAGCGTCATTGGCAAACCATTTAATACGATTTTTTCATGCAACACATCACGGGTTGTGCCTGCAATATCGGTGACAATGGCTCGTTCATTTCCTGCTAACACATTGAGTAAACTTGATTTTCCGGCATTGGGTTTGCCTGCGATTACCACTTGCAAACCTTCTCGCAACAATTGCCCTTGGCGAGCCGATTGCTGTACTGCGGTGGTGGCGTGCTGTACTTGCTCTAATAATGCCAAAATTTTACCGTCTGCCAAAAAGTCGATTTCTTCTTCGGGGAAATCAATCGCTGCTTCGACATGCAAACGCAAATGAATGAGTTGTTCTAAGACATCATTCACTTTTTGCGAAAATGCCCCTTGCAAAGAACGTACCGCAGAACGTGCCGCCGCTTGCGAACTGGCATCAATCAAATCAGCAATCGCTTCTGCCTGCACCAAATCCATTTTATTATTTTCAAAAGCACGCATGGAAAATTCGCCTGCTTGCGCAGCCATCGCACCGAGTGCCAACACTCGAGCCAATAGCATATTTTGAATCACGACACCGCCATGCCCTTGGATTTCCACTACATCTTCGCCAGTAAAGCTATGTGGGGCTTTGAAGCATAAAATAATTCCTTCATCGAGTACATGACCATCGGCATCTAAGCATTGGCGAAAACCGGCTTGACGAATTTTAGGTAATGGTTTTTGTGTCAATTGTTCGGCAATGGCGAAGGCATTGCTACCCGATAGGCGAATCACGCCAACGCCACCACGCCCCAAAGGTGTAGCAATCGCAGCAATCGTTGTGGTTTGATAATTAGACATTCTGTTTCGCTCAATACAAATATTCACTGTGGCAATGGCACGTGATGGAATAAAAAAATCCGTATAAGATTATCACCTTATACGGATTTTTGCAGACTTAATTTACAACATTAAGCAGTTTTTGCTAAACGCTGTTTTTCAATCGTCTTATTGATATACGACTGCTGTGCAATCGTGATCAAGTTATTGACAATCCAGTACAGTACCAAACCTGCTGGGAAGAATAGCAAGAATACGGTAAAGATAATTGGCATCAATTTAAAGACTTTCGCTTGTACAGGGTCAGCAGGTTGCGGGTTCAACATCTGTTGAATGTACATGGTTGCACCCATAATCAATGGCAGGATAAACCACGGATCCATTGCAGATAAATCTTGAATCCACAGCATCCACGGTGCATGGCGTAATTCCACACTCTCCATCAATACCCAGTACAAAGCCAAGAAAATCGGCATTTGTAACAATAACGGTAAACAGCCTGATAATGGATTGACTTGTTCACGCTTGTATAGTGCCATCATTTCTTGTGAAAAACGCATACGGTCTTCACCAAATTCTTCTTTCATGCGTTGCATTTCTGGTGCAATGACACGCATCTTCGCCATTGAGCGATACGCTTTGGCAGACAATGGCCATAAGATTAGTTTCACCAATACAGTCAATAATACGATTGACCAGCCCCAGTTACCAATAATTTTATGGAAAAATTCTAAGCCCCAGAATAGCAACTGTGCAATCGGCCACAACCAACCATAATCTACAGTTTGGTTTAAGCCTGTTGCCAAAGCTTTCAAATCAGACTGGATTTTTGGACCCGCATATAGCGTTGCACCAATATCATATTGTTTGCCAGCAGGGACATTCACCATCGGTGAACGGAAACCAATAATGTGCATATTGTCAGCACTATTACGTGATTCGAGCTGTGCAACATAGTCTTTGTTTGGTACCCAAGCAGAGACAAAATAATGCTGTACAATCGCCACCCAACCACCTTGAGCAGATTGGTTCAAACGTTCATCATTAAAATTGGCAAATTTCAGCTTTTTATAATGCTCATTTGGCGTACCCCAAGCACCACCAAGATAAGTACCTAGCGTAAAGATACCTTGGCTAGACTTGCCTGGATCATCTGCACCATCACGTTTGAGCTGAGCGAACATTTGACCCTGCCAAACATTGCTACTGCGGTTCACGATACGGTGATTGACTTCAATCGGGTATTGACCTTTTTTGAAAGTAAAGGTTTTGAAGATTTCTACGCCATCATTGGTTTTATACACCAAAGGTATGGTTAAAGTGTCTCCAGCTACAGTACCAGATGGCATGAAGTCTGCCACGCTGTATTGCATTTTTTCTACTTCATAACGTGGGCGACCACTGGCATTTTGATCTGGGCCATTTTGTCCAATCAAACCAGACTGTGCTACATAAACATTTTTATCATTATGCAACATCACAAAAGGCTCATCGCCAGTTTTGTTTTTGTCGTGGGTTAATAGTGCTAAATGCACAATATCACCACCAACAGGGTCAATTGCCAATTGATACATATCTGTCTTGACATTAATCAATTGGGTTGAAGCTGCTGCAGGTGTTGCTGTAACAGTGGCAGCATTGGCTACGGCTGCTTGTGGCACGTCAGTCGCTGCGGCAGGTGCGGTATTGGCAGCTTGGGTTGGAATATCCGATTGCGACGAGTGTGCAGGGGCTGTGGCAGCCGCTACAGGTGCAGGCGTCGCTGTGCTGGCATGACCATAATCTTTTTGCCAAGCCAAAATCAGCAAATACGCCGTGACAAACATCGCACCGAGTATGGCAAACCTAGACCATTGTTGCATAATGTTTAATCCTAAAAAATAAAAAAACCGTAACGCACATGCTGTTCAGCTTAGCAATTCATCTAAAAAATGAAAAACATCGCCGTTACGCCAAAAAACCATACAGACGATCATGGATCGCCTGCATATTGTAATTGATAATTTAAGCGATATATACCCAAACCAATCAATTGAATGGGCCGATAACGCAAAAATTTTGCTTTGGGTCTAGGTACAGGATCATAGCCATGACCGCCCCACGGATGACAGCGACAAACACGCCGTGTTGCCAAATAGCTGCCTTTTACCGCACCATGTAATGCAATGGCTTCGATTGCATATTGAGAACAGGTGGGAAAGTAGCGACAACGTGGGCCAAGCATCGGACTAATTGCAATCTGATAAAAGCGAATCAATCCATAGAGTAATTTTTGCAATATCTTTTGCATCGCAAGGTCGTATCAATAAGATGTCAAAGCACAAAAACAGCAAGCAAAGTCATGATGACTTTGACTTATTGCCTTTATGTCGTGCAGAACGTGCGGAAGAGGGGGGAGCGGATAATTCACCCGTTTGATGCTTATATAATAGCCGTTGTAACTTTTGCCAAGTGGCTTGCAATTGCTGTGCAATATCGGCATTGCTGACCTGTTCTATGCCAACTTTGGGCATAATCACAATATCTAATGCATGGATTGCATGTTGATGCAAACGAAAACTTTCTCGGCTCAAGCGTTTGACACGGTTACGCTCATGGGCACGTTTGACTTTTTTCTTAGCAACAACTAAACCCAAGCGGCTTTGCCCTTGGGTACGTGTGGTAGCTAAGACTAAGAAACAAGGTTGATGTACTTTGAACAAGGTATGGTTAAATACCCCTTGATAATCTTTAGCACATCGTAGCCGTGCATCTTTACCAAATGGATAAAGCGGCATACGACCCCATCAATCCGTCTAAACCTAGCTTATACAGTTAAGCTATGACGACCTTTAGCACGGCGACGTGCAAGCACTTGACGACCAGCTTTAGTTGCCATACGCGCGCGGAAACCGTGAACACGTTTACGCTTCAATTGACTTGGTTGGAAAGTACGTTTCATGGTGAAACTCCGTAAAAAATAATGTTATCGTATAGGACGCATAATTTTAGACATTTCAAGGCAAAGTGTCAATGTGTTTATCGGCTTAAAGCTTGATATTTTCTGATTTTTTGCAAGAAATTTGATAAAATTTGTACAATACGCTGCTAAAATTTGCTTAATTTTTATCACTTTGCCTATTGGTTAGTAGTTTTTGAATTTAAATTCATTATTTTAAATTTAAACCCATAATCTTTGAATTTAAATTTAAAAACGCAATACATCCACCGAGTTGCAAAAGCATGCCATTGTAAAAGTTGAGCCTAAATCCATCTAATTTAAGCCATTCGAAAATCAGTGTAATATAATAATTTTATTTTAACATTATGAATTTGCGTGTTTTTTTATTTACAAACCTTTTAACATCTTAATTGTACTAAGATAGATAGTACAAGATCATCACAACCATCATGCTCGCAATGGCTAAGCATAAAAAACTAAATTTAAATTCAAAAGTAATGAATTTAAATTTAAAAATATCATCCAACCTAACTAACATTGGTCATCACCATCGGCAAGCACAGCAAGGCACTGTTTTTTTTGATTTTTATTTTGAAATAGGGGGGATTTATAAATTATTGATTTATAAAATGTTATAGTGAAAATAAATTTTTCCTTAAAAGCTTAGCAAAAAAAGAAGGATACATCTTGTCGGCAATTTTTTTAAAAATAACATTAATATATAAAAATCAATAATTTAAAAAATATTTAATTTTGGTTTGCATTCAAAACCACAATCCGATATGATCGGTTAAAATGTGTGATTAAATTCTATTTTAATGATTTAAATCAATAGGTTATATTTTTTAATTTTTGCTTTAAATTGATTTTTGTTATTGCTCGGTTTTATATCAATAAAAAGCCTATCGGTTTGGCTAAAACATAAAGTTTACTGATCTGGCATAGGATTGAGTTCGCATGAATCAGTTTTAAATTTAAAAGCATGAATTTAAATTTAAAACTTATCCACAAAAGAACGTTTTTCAAATTTAAATTTATAAATTCAAATTTTAAATTTATTATTATAAGCAGAGCCTTTTTTGGTGGATATCCACTAAAAAGCCATAAAAAAGATAAAATTAGCCTGTGAATAGCTTTGCGGATGCACTTGTATTAAAATGTGGATAACTGTATCATAAAACTTATCCACAGTCTGTATTTGAGCTTATCCACAATTGTAAATTTAAATTCATTTTTATCTATAATTGATGTGCTTTTAGACAAAATAAGGCTTTTTAGAGAAAATTTCTGTGGATAACTTTTATAAACTTAGTTAGAATGACCGCCCCAACTTGATGAAGCTTGGTTTTGGGTTGGTTAAAGCTTTTCCTTAAAGTTTGAATTTAAATTTATATCGGGTTTGGAGAATGTGATATGCTATGGCAAGAATGTAAAATACGCCTAAAGCAACAACTGCCAGAAAATGTATTCACTATGTGGATTCTACCGCTTCATGCACAAGAAGTGGATGGCGTATTGCGTCTATTGCCGCCTAGCCCGTATTGGGTTGCCCCTTTGCAAGACAATTATATGGAATTGATTAGTCAATTGGCATTGGAATTGTCGCAAGGTCGTGTGCAAAAGGTCGATATTGTGGTTGATTCTCGTCCAGGCGAAGATATTTTATCGCAAGAAGAAAAGCCAGCGACCAGTGTAGCTGCTTTATCTACACCAACAGCAGCAAAGGCACAGCCTGAACCTAGTCCGAAAAGCAAAAAACGTCAGCTTAATCCTGCCTTTACTTTCGCTACGTTTGTAGAAGGTCGTTCTAACCAGATGGCGGCGGAAACCTGCCGTAAAGTATTGACTGATCTTGGTGCAGCACAACATAACCCTTTATTTTTGTATGGTCCTACCGGTTTGGGTAAAACCCACTTAATGCAAGCTGTGGGTCATGCGGTGTTACATGTCAAGCCTAACGCTCGTGTGATGTATATGACCGCAGAAGGTTTTGTACAAGATTTTGTGCATTCTATTCAGCGTGGCAAAATTGATGAATTTAAGCGTAATTGCCGTTCTTTGGATTTGATGTTGGTGGATGATATTCATTTGTTAGAAGGCAAAGAAGCCAGTATGGTGGAATTTTTCCATACTTTTAATGCCTTATTAGATGAATCTAAACAAATTATTTTGACCTCTGACCGTTATCCCAAAGAACTCACCAAGCTCGATGCACGTTTGGTATCACGTTTTTCTTGGGGGTTATCGGTGGGGATTGAGCCGCCGGATATTGAAACTCGTATTGAAATTTTGTTGAAAAAAGCCCAAAGCAATGATATTGATTTGCCACGCAATTGTGCTTTATTTATCGCTCAACAAGTGGTCGCCAATGTGCGAGAACTCGAAGGGGCATTAAATAAAGTGGTGGCTACTGCACGCTTTAAAGGGCAACCGATTGATACCGAAATTGTACGAGAATCACTCAAAGATGTATTGGCAATTCGTGCTAGAACCATCAGTGTAGAAAATATTCAAAAAGTGGTGGCAGAATATTTTAAAATCCCACATAAAGAATTGATCGGGGCAAAACGTACGCGTATTTATGCACGACCACGACAAATGGCAATGGGTTTGGCACGCGAATTGACTGGCGATAGCTTTCCAGAAATTGGCATGGCATTTGGTGGACGTGACCATAGCACGGTGATGCACGCTTGTGAAAAAGTCAAAAGCTTATGCGAAGAAGATGTGAGCTTTGCAGAAGATTATAAAAATTTGATGCGGATTTTGCAGAACTAAAGCCTGCAAAAAATCCGCCATCTTCGGCAAAAAAATGTTAAACTAACCCTCTTCTGTCTAATTTGTTTATCATCATTTGTCGGGGATTATTATGCACCTAAAAATAGCCAAAGAAACTTTGTTACAAGTCATCTCTCACGTTATGGGTGCTGTTGAGCGTCGCCATACTCTGAATATTTTATCTAATATTAAAGTACAAGTGAATCCACAACAATTGACTGTAACTGGTTCGGACTTAGAAGTCGAATTGGTGGCACATGTGGAATTGGCAACAGGTGCGTGTGTGCAAGCCGGTGAAAGTACCATTCCTGCACGCAAATTGATGGATATTTGCAAATCTTTGCCAAACCAAGCCATTGTTGATTTACAAGTGACCGAAGACCAACGCTGTATTTTGACTTCTGGACAAAGTCGTTTTGTATTAGGCACATTGTCTGCCGAAGACTATCCATTATTAAGCAATGAACAATCACAAGGCAAAAATGTCACCGTGGCACAAGGTGATTTAAAACGATTATTTGAAAAAACTGCCTTTGCGATGGCGGTGCAAGATGTACGTTTTTATTTGACGGGTACATTATTAGAAATTGAACAAAATCAATTGCGTGCAGTCACCACAGATGGTCACCGTTTGGCATTATGCGAAGTGGATGCCCAATCTGATGCAGAACAAGCTGTACAAGCCATCGTTCCACGTAAAGCGGTAAATGAATTACAACGTTTATTGGCGGTAGATGATCAGCAATTATCGGTATTGATTGGCAAAGAATTTTTGAATGTATCGATTGAATTGCCTGCCAAAGAAAAAGAAAGTGCAGTGCATGTGCGTTTTACCACTAAATTGATCGATGGTAAATTCCCAGATTATCGCCGTGTGATTCCAAAAGGTGGCGACAAAATCGCACAATTGGCACATGATGCCTTTAAACAATCGTTGCAACGTGTGGCGATTTTGAGTAATGAAAAATTGCGTGGTATTTTCTTGCAATTTAATGTGGATAATTTGCAATTGCGTGCCAATAACCCTGAGCAAGACGAAGCCATTGAAGATTTTGCCATGAATTATCAAGGCGAAAGCATGGAAATGTCATTTAATGCCCAATATTTGGTCGATGTGCTGAATGCCTTAGATGGTGAAGATGTGCAAATGCAAATGACTGAAAGCAATCAATCGGTATTGATGCGTGATCCTAATCAGCCTAATCAAACTTATGTTGTGATGCCGATGCGTGTTTGATGGTTTTCCCCTCCTTAATCCTCCCCTAAGGGGAGGAGATTTTCTTTTTGAAAAGCGACGAACGTTTATTTTGCTATGCCTATTCAAACCTTACATATCGAACGTTTACGCAATCTTAAATCTATCCAACTCAAAAACTTACAACAATTTAATTTATTTTTTGGGGAAAATGGTTCGGGCAAAACGTCATTATTAGAATCATTGCACCTATTGGCGACAGGGCGGTCTTTTCGCACCCATATCCCCAAGCATTATATTCAGCATCAACAAGACAACATGTTGATTTATGCTGAGCTTGATGATGCCAAAATCGGACTGCAAAAAAACGCATCAGGCGAGCAAGTGATGCGAGTCAATGGTGAAACCGTAGCCACACAAGGACAGCTTGCCAAGTTATTGCCTGTACAAGTGATTGAACCGCAAAGTACCGAAATCATTGACCAAGGGGCAAAGGCACGGCGACAATTATTAGACTGGTTAATGTTTCACGTGGAACCCGAATTTTATCCGTGTTGGCAACATTATAGTAAGGCTTTAAAACAACGCAATGCTTTATTAAAAACACCTCATACGCAAGGCTTGGCACAGCATATTGCCATTTGGGATGCGATTTTAGCCAGTGAAGGTGAAAAAATTCATCAATTGCGAGCAAAATTAGTCGCAGTGTGGCAAGACGCCATTCAGCAAGAATTACAACAGCTTTTACCGCATTTGCATTTTAAAATGGATTATCAAGCAGGATTTTCTACGCAATTGGGTTTGGCAACACAGCTCAGCCAAGAATTGCCACGAGATATGGAACGTCGCACCACGCAACATGGTGTACATCGGGCAGATTTACGTTTAAAAACCGAAACGGGTGATGTGGAAAATGTTTGTTCTCGTGGGCAAAAAAAACTGATTATTATGGCGTTAAAATTGGCTCAAGTGGCGATGTTGCAACAGATTGGCAAGCCGAGTATTGTGCTGATTGATGACTTGAGTGCAGAATTAGATTTATCTGCTCAGCAACGTTTGTTGGCTCGTTTACAGCAATTGCAAAGTCAGGTTTTTCTCACCACGTTGGATCAGCAGACCATCAATATTTGTCAGCAATTGACGGTAAAAAGTTGTTTTTTTCAAGTACAACAAGGTCAAATCACTGAATTTAGTTTGACGAATTAAAGGTGAAAATAGAGTTTGAATCAAAATGGAAATCATGGTTTATGTTAGATTTTTCTTTGATGATCATGTTCAAAAAGATTCATCAAAAAATAAAATAATCAGTAATTTAAAAGATCTTATTGATTTACCAAATAGTAAGCTTGATGTGAACACAGATGTGATTGTGATGCATCTTGAGCGTCAAAATTTTGATTGGGAAAAGTTGTTTTTGAGTTAATTTCTTTATCACAAAAGATAGCCCATTCTTGGATAATTACAGGAAATATTGGTTTTGATTATAGTGCTTTTTCCAATCGACCAAAAATATCTGGATTAAAAGCAATCAATATAGAATGTCGAAATCCTATTTATAACGTCTCATAAAAGTGAATTTTTTATAACTTGTTTTATCGAAATGAATTGCTATTTTGATTTAAAAATAATCTGTAAAAATATCGTTAAAGACACTAAAAATTACCGTTTTTTTGGTGAAATATGTTATACTTGGTTAGATTTTTTAATAGATTTAAATCAATCATTTAGCGAAAAATTGTTTAAGTGATAGTTGATTTAAGATGAAGTTTAATTTCTTTTATTTTTCAATAGATTAGCTTATATTGAGTTAAAGAAAAAAGAGATAAATTTTATTTCAAAAATCTGATTTAAATTCTTTAATCATAGCATATTGATTTTTTAGCGATTTTTTCAAAAATGGCGGAGCAAATGATGAGTACTGAACAGCACAATTCAACGGATAATAGTGAAAATCAAAGCCATAGCGAACAACAACAGACTGAACAACAAAGCAGTAGCTATGATTCTTCTAATATCAAAGTGTTACGTGGTTTAGACGCAGTACGCAAACGCCCGGGTATGTACATTGGTGATACCGACGATGGTACAGGCTTGCATCATATGGTTTTTGAAGTGGTCGATAATGCCATCGATGAAGCATTGGCAGGACATTGCGATGAAATCCAAGTGATTATTCATCAAGATGAATCGGTCAGCGTATCGGATAATGGACGTGGTATCCCGACCGACATTCACCCAGAAGAAGGTGTATCGGCTGCTGAAGTGATTTTAACCATTTTGCACGCAGGCGGTAAATTTGACGATAACAGTTATAAAGTATCGGGCGGTTTGCATGGTGTAGGGGTATCGGTGGTGAATGCCTTGTCTAGTCATTTGTGGCTGACTATTCAACGTGAAGGACAGATTTTTGAACAAGAATATCGCCACGGTGAACCACAATATCCACTCAAAGCCGTAGGCACGACCGATAAAACAGGCACAATGGTACGTTTCTTGCCAAGTGGTGATACTTTCAGCCAAACCATTTTTAATGCTGATATTTTGGTGCGTCGTTTGCGTGAATTGTCATTCTTAAATGCAGGCGTGAAAATTTTATTGCGTGACGAACGTGCTGGTATTGAGCATGTTTTTAATTTTGAAGGTGGTTTATCTGAGTTTGTAAAATATATCAACGAAGGCAAAACCCATCTTAATGATATTTTCCATTTTACTGTGCAAGGTGAGCAAGGTATTGGCGTAGAAGTGGCATTGCAATGGAATGACAGCTACCAAGAAAATGTGTTGTGTTTTACCAATAATATTCCACAAAAAGATGGTGGAGCGCATTTGGCAGGTTTCCGTGCATCATTGACGCGTGGCTTAAATCAGTATATGGAAAATGAAAATTTACTGAAAAAAGAAAAAGTTGCGGTAACTGGTGATGATGCCCGAGAAGGTTTGACAGCGATTATTTCGGTCAAAGTGCCAGATCCAAAATTCTCTTCACAAACCAAAGAAAAATTGGTATCGAGTGAAGTCAAGCCTGCGGTTGAACAGGCGATGAATAAGGCATTTTCTGAATATTTATTGGAAAATCCAACCGCTGCCAAGTCGATTGCTGGTAAGATTATTGATGCAGCACGTGCCCGTGATGCGGCACGTAAAGCCCGTGAAATGACACGTCGTAAAAGTGCCTTAGATATTGCAGGTTTACCTGGGAAATTGGCGGATTGCCAAGAAAAAGACCCAGCATTATCTGAATTGTACTTAGTCGAGGGTGACTCTGCAGGTGGTTCAGCAAAACAAGGGCGTAACCGTAAAATGCAAGCGATTTTACCGCTGAAAGGTAAGATTCTGAATGTGGAACGTGCTCGCTTTGATAAGATGATTTCTAGCCAAGAAGTCGGCACATTGATTACCGCCTTGGGCTGTGGTATCGGGCGAGAAGAATATAATCCAGACAAATTACGCTATCACAAAATCATCATCATGACCGATGCGGACGTGGATGGTTCACATATTCGTACACTATTATTGACGTTCTTCTTCCGTCAAATGCCTGAATTGGTTGAGCGTGGTTATATTTATATTGCACAACCGCCATTGTATAAGCTGAAAAAAGGCAAGCAAGAGCTGTATCTCAAAGATGAAGAAGCCTTGGAAAGCTTTTTGATTTCTAGTGCTATTGATGAATTGGCATTGCATGTAAGTGCCGATGCCCCTGCAACCACTGGGCAAGCGTTACAGCAATTGATTGCCGATTATCAAGGTTCACAAAAGAGTATCGCTCGCTTAACCCAGCGTTTCCCTGCGACTTTGTTGGATGCTTTGTTAAAACATGACGTGTTCCACATGGAACAACGCCATGATCAAAGCTATGTAAAACAATGGGCAGAAAAATTGGTGCAAAATGTTGCCGATATTCAAGCCAGCCTACGTCCAGAATACAGCATCGAAAGTTTTGCTGTAGAGCAAGATGGCGAGCAACGCACGCTATATTATCCACGTGTGACTTTGTATGTGCATAACCTACCGCAACATTATTTATTAGACCAAACTCTATTCCAAGCGACCGAATATCATCGTTTGCAAAAGAGTGCGAAGAGTTGGTTTGATGTGTTGGAACAAGGGGCATATTTGCAAAAAGGCGACCGCAAAATCATGGTGGAAAATTTCCATCAAGTGTGGCAACAAATTTTGCAAGACTCACGCCGTGGTATGATGATTCAACGCTACAAAGGTTTGGGTGAGATGAATGCGGAACAGCTATGGGAAACTACCATGGATCCTGAAAATCGTCATATGTTGCAAGTCACCATCGAAGATGCTATCGAAGCCGACCGTATGTTTGCCTGTTTGATGGGTGATGATGTCGAGCCACGTCGTGCATTTATTGAAGAAAATGCCTTGAATGCGGAAGTTGATGCTTAATTTTATTGATCTTTAATAACAAAAGCCAAAACGTTAAATGATGTTTTGGCTTTTTTTATGATGGAGAAAAATTCAGTAACTAAATTAAGCATCATTGTTATACCTTGATTTGAGCTATATTGTTGTTAATCGTCAATATCATCAAAATATTCAAGATGATTTATTATTTCAACGCTATAATCTTTTGCTAACACAACAACATGATGGTCATGACTATGTACAACAAAATGCCTATATCCTGTAATATCACAAAATTTTGAATTAGAACAATAATTTGATAAATATTCAGAATTGATTATTTCTAGTATTGCTGAACGATAGCGTGGTTCATCATCTGATTGATATTTAATTTTCTTGCGTTCGATATTGCAAGCCAATACTTGGCGAAAATGAAATTTTCCCATCTTATCGTTTATCGGATTGGCGGGGCTATCCCATATACGACAATAAATATAAGCATCATCTCTTTGATGTTGCGTGATAACATAGAATTGTGGATCTTGCCAAAAAGGGAGCTCTATTTCGATGATTTTTTGCATTATCAAGTCCTATTCATCTGAATTGGATATATGTAATAAAAAGATGCCTTTCTATGTCAAAAATTACGATGTCACATATATAAAGACTTTAAATAAAACATCTTGAATAACTATACTGCCACATTAATGATTTTGCAAATAAAGTGTTTTTAAAAAAGCATTTTTAAAATTTCCAGACCGATGGTAAATGCGATTTTGCTTTGTACAATCTTTTTACCAAATCATGCAAGCTATCAATCAAGCCCAAAAAGCATTGTAAATAGGATAAATTAGTTTTATATTTATACAAAATTAAACCGCTAAAAGTTAGACAAAAATGAATAACAATTCAATCAAAAATCAATTAATTCGTATCGTTATTGGTTTGGGCTTATGGTTATTGTCTGGAATAGTCATTTATTTAAGTAGTGAAGTACCAAGACGTGAGCCGACAGAAAATTTTTTAGTCTGTGTCGTGGAAAATAATCAACCAACATTACTGAATATAGAAATCTATCAACAACAACCCAAAGCACTTTGTCAGCAAGAGTTTAGAGATCTTAGAGATGGCTATAATGAAATTGAATTGAAAAAAATAAATGAGATATGGCAACTCAAGACATGGGGCGATAGTATGGGCGATCCTGTAGTATATTTTTATAAAATAAATGGACAAAAAATTGAACCTTTATATTGGTCGCATGGAGAAAATGGACGTCGTATGTCAGGCTTTATGCTTGGTGGTATTTTAAGCTTATTTTTATATCAAATTTTTAAATTCTTTGCAAAACGCACGCAAAAATTGGCATTTCTCTATGTAAAGAGGTAATACCTATAGGACTTACGCAAACCTAACCGAAGGGCAACGAAGTTGCTCACAAATATAGTCATCAAGAAGCCCTTGCTTAAT
>NZ_JBHFHK010000050.1:0-17619 GCF_041928215.1 Hubeiibacter jixunmingi
AATTGAGAATTTCTTCTGCAAGCTCAAAGATTTTAAAAAGATTGCGATGCGTGCTGAGAAAACCGATGAATCTTTTGTTGCTAATATCTATCTGGCTGCAACAATAATCAATTTGCGTTAATTGTCAACATGCCCTAATTTTTAATAGATTTAGCAGTACCGCATTATCTAGATAGAAAACTCGTGTTATCTATTATCATAACACGAGTATAGAACATTATATTTGAAATTAAAAGAGTTAAAAAATCAAATCCATTTCTTCCAACGGAAATACAAAGTCGGTAAAATAAACGCCATAATAATCAAAATCGACACAATAATAAAACTGGTCGCACCATGTGCAAAGGGCAAAACATCAGTATTCATACCATATACACTGGCAATCAGCATCGGTGGTGCAAGCATACTTGGCAAAATCGAGAATCGACGAATGGTATCGCTTTGTTCAGTATTAATAAATCCAGATGTGGTATCAAGTAAAAATCGCACTTTTTGGAATAAAAAGGCATTATGCTCTACCAATGAACGCACGTCTTCATTCATTTCTCGAATATCAGCATCATAAATATGACTGCCCAACGCACGTGGGCGAGATAAGAAATTTAACACACGACGCAAGTCAATCAAACACAACTGAGCTTTACCCAATAAATCTTCTTGTTGTGCCAAACGAGTAATCATATCATCTAAATCTAGTACAAATTCACGGTGATGATTGTTCAACACTTCCGATGAATAACGCTCCAAATCCTTGTGCAAATCTTCCAAGATGTCTGCCAACTCATCCAGCTTGGCTTCTAACAAACCCAACAAAATCCAAATCGGGTCTTTATAATCCAATTCATAATCATTACGTTTGGCACGCACACGAAAGGCACGAAAAGCCAATAACTTTTCGCTACGCAAGGTAATCAAACGTTCTTTAGTGAGAATAAACGCCACAGTTTGCACATTGCTGGCAAGCATATTTTCAAGATTTTCGCCTTCACCATCACTTTGAAAGTTATGGTTTTTGGTCATAAAATAGCTACTGATATGCAAAACACCATCGTCATCACGGTAATAACGTGCTGATGAAGAAATGTCTTCTAATGAGCGTAAAGTCGGTAATTCTTGACGATAAGCATCAAGCAACCATTGTTGTTCTTCTGCGGTAGGTGCAATGAGATCTACCCAAACCAAATTAGACTGTAAATCAAGGGCATTTTCAATATGTTGTTCTTCAAGACTACCACGCTCGGTAGCATAATATGCTTCTAACATGACTTGATACCTTGCTTAAAGATAACCCAAATATTGCCAAATTGCTGATGACGTAAATCTTGCAATATTGCCCCAAATTTTACCTGCGGTATTGTATGCTTGCTGGCGTGCAAAATCACTAGCAAAAAACTATTTTTAGCAAATTTTTTTGAAAATTTTGTGAATAGGCGATAATCTATCAACTTTATTTTGGAGTAAAACACCATGCAAGCCATCGCAATCTACTGTGGTTCATTGATAGGACAGCACGACATTTACGCTGAACAAGCACGTTTGGTGGGCAAAACTTTAGCACAGCAAAACATTACTTTAGTTTATGGCGGTGGACATGTGGGCTTGATGGGTGAAGTCGCAAATGCGTGTTTGGCAGCAGGTGGCAAGGTGGTTGGTGTCATGACCAAACATTTGGTGGACAAAGAAATCGCCCATAAACATTTGACTGAACTTTATGTGGTGGAAAATATGCACCAGCGTAAACAAAAAATGGCAGATCTGGCAGATGGTTTTATTGCTTTGGCGGGCGGTGCTGGCACGATGGAAGAAATGTTTGAGCAGTGGACTTGGGCACAGATTGGTATCCACCAAAAGCCGTGTGCTTTTTTAAATACCCTAAATTATTACGATGATTTATTTAAATTTATTCAGCATATGGCAAACGAAAGCTTTTTAAAACAAGACTATGCCGATATGTTAATTAAATCAGATGATATTGAAGAGATTATCCAAATTTTTCGCACCTATCATGCACCTGCATCAAAATGGGATAAACCATTGAAATAAGCGTATCATCAAAAACACCATCTAATTCTTGATGATTAGATGGTGTCGATGAGAATGCAAAGTATATTTATATCAAAATACTCATAGCAAAGTATGCAAGCTTAGCACTTACCAATTCATACGATAAGTTTCTAGCAATTTCTGTCTTTCTGCATCAGTAAAATCAATGTTGTGCAAAGATTTATATAATGGCAACACTGTTTCACCTGATTTGATGGCAATGACTTGTGTATTGTCTTCAGGGTTTAATAACCATGGTTCATTTTTCTTATGTTCGATATGGAAAGTATGTTCTTTACCGTCCACATGACTTTTGTAAGTCGTCATATTTTCATCGATTTCAACAGGTAATGTAATGAATGTCCATGGCTGATTTTCATTCAAATTTTTTATCATTTTTAGGCGGCGTGGAATCGCTCTAAAGCTCATCAAGGCAAGAAGCAAGCCTAATAAACCTAACAATCCAAATCCAACTAAAACCAAAATACGACCGCCCATGTGATTGATGGCGACATCAACGTTCATATTTGTTGGATTGTCTTTTTGTGCAAGGACTTTTGCTTCATAGTCTTCATTGCTAAAAGCAATAAATGTAAAGTCATGTTTGACAGATTGTCCTTGTGCTTGAATAGCAACATCGCAAGATTTTACAAATGACAGTTTGGTTCTTTTACAGCTACCATCGACCATAGCATCGACTACTTCTACAGGATCGTTGGCAATTTTACGATCGCTAAGGATTTGCTTACCACCATCTACCACAACAACAATGGAAAGCAAAACAATTGCTAAGAACACTATAGGCCAAAGTAATTGATTTAATACGCCACCATCACCAATATCTTTAACTTTTAACTTACGGCTTGGTAAACTTTCTTGCAGACGTGTTAATAACGTTTGTGTATCAGCTGACACATATACTCCTTGTATATCTTTTGTCTTACAAAAAGTGTGAGAATCTTAACATAATTGATAAATTTGTAAAAAAATTTCACACTTTTAAATGCTGATTAAGAACTTTTATTACGACTTATGTTTTTTAATCAAGGACTTACTTTTTGCATAAGATACAACTTGAATTGGGCTTGCGTGTGGAAGTGATCTTGCTGTTGCAATTGCTCACGATGTTCGAGTTTGGCTTTGTAAGCATAAGGTGTCATGGCAATCAAATCGTTTAAATCTTGTCTATTTAGTCGCAAATCTTGCACTACATCCCATTCTTTGACCAAACTCAATTCAGGCTGTAATTGTGTCAAAAATTTTTCGGGTTGATGTGGATTGACTTGTTCAAACAAAGCTTGTCGCATACTGAACAGATGTCCTGTATTCGGTGTAGCAAATAATACGTACCCCTCATCTTTAAGCAAACGTAACATCTCTGCTTTAGGTAAAGGACTAAAAAAACTACAACATACATCTACAGTATGAGAAAGCACTGGTAATACCGCACCCGTACCAACCACCCAAGTCACCTGCCCTTCACGATCTTGTTTGGCAGCGATTTGTACTGCATTTTTGGCAATATCAACTGCAATCACCTGCTCTGCAGTTTGTGCAAGTGCTTGGCTATAATAGCCCTCGCCACAACCAATATCGACCACGATACCAATGTCAAAATCAGAAAGTACTTGAACAATTTGCTGTTGTAAGGCTTGATAATGACCTGCACTCAAAAAACGTCTTCTGGCTTGAACACTATCCACAGTATCACCAGGATTTTTGCTATGTTTATGCTGTACCACGTGTAAATTGACATAGCCTTGTTTTGCTACATCATAACTATGCCCTTGGCTACAACGCCATGTTGCACTATTGTGTTGTTCTAGGCTTAAAGCCGACTGACAAATCGGACACATCAAAACGGTGCAGGGCATGGCTTTTACTCAATAATTTAGTGATAAAAATCTTCATATAATCATAACATACCCATAAATGTAAGAAAATGTGTAATTAAATTTCTACAGAATTATCATGATTTATTCACGATATGGGTATATTATAAAACCGATAAATATGAGAGGTTTTTCCAATGACTAGACTTAAATTTTCTGCCCTATCTAAACTTACTTTATTATGTGCTGCGGTGGTTTTGGGTGGCTGTGCTACCTTATCAAAACAGGAATGCAAAACTGCAGACTGGCAAGCGATAGGTTATAATGACGGCACTTTGGGTCGTGACATGGGCTATATCACTGAACACAATAAATCATGTGGCAAAATACAAGTTACACCAGACAAAACTCAATGGGAAATCGGCAGACAAAAAGGCTTACAGCGTTATTGTACAACACAGATTGCCTATGCTTTGGGTACTAACAATCGTAGTGTAAACAATGTTTGCCCAAGTGAAATGAATGCAGAACTACAACAACACAACCAACGTGGTAAACAGGTGTATGAAGTACTGACAACCATTCAACAAGATAAAGAAGAATATAAAAAATTAAAAGATCAATTTGATAAATTGAGTAAAGGTAGCAACTTAGACTTTCCAAATGAGCAACAAGCACGTTTGTATATGATTACTTTGCCTGCCAGATTGCAGTTATTGCAACAAAAAATCAACCAAAATGAACGCCGTTTAAGTCAATTACGCGGTTATTAATTTTTTGTTTTGGAAAAGCACGCTAAAGCCAGTATTTAGCGTGCTTTTTTATAGCAAGATTTTATCAATATCTGTTTTGATATAAAAATCATGATATAAAACTCAGCTATACTTTAGATTCTAGTCAAGTTAAAATAAGTTTTTATAACGTATAGCCATGGATAAGCCTGATGATTAGTGCCTTTGATATTTTTAAGATTGGTATCGGACCTTCTAGTTCACATACTGTCGGACCAATGAAAGCTGCCAAATGTTTTATCGAATTATTATTGGCACAGCAACAATTAAATTATATTGATAAAATCCACATTGATGTTTATGGCTCGCTATCACTGACAGGACGTGGACACCACACTGACAGTGCTATCGTATTAGGTCTGATGGGTTATGCACCTGACACAGTGGATATTGATGCAACCAATGATGTGATGCAACAGATCAAAGACACCCAACAATTGTATCTCAATCAAGCCTCTCTCCACGAGCATATCCATAAAAGTCATCTGATTGCATTTGATTTAATCCAAGATATGCCTTTTCATGCTGAGTTTTTACCACAACATGAAAATGCACTCACTTTCTCTGCATACCATGCCCAAGATCTTATTTTACAAAAAACTTATTATTCAATTGGTGGTGGATTTATCATCGATGCTGATGGTTTTGATCGTAACAATGAAACACCTTTAGACGTACCCTACCCTTATCAGCATGCCGCCGATATTCTTAAGCATTGTCAAAAGCAAGGCTTACCCATCTCAAGTATCGTCAGACAAAATGAGTTGGCTTTGCACAGCGAAAGTGACCTAGATGATTATTTAGCTAAAATATGGCGTACCATGCACGAATGTATTGAGCGTGGCTTACATCGTGAAGGTCTATTACCAGGTCCGCTCAAAGTCGTTCGTCGTGCGCCTGCTTTACGCCGTACCTTACAAGCCCAAAATAAACTGAATAATGACCCGATGCAAATCATTGATTGGGTAAATTTATATGCATTGGCAGTCAATGAAGAAAATGCCGCAGGTGGTCGCGTAGTCACTGCTCCGACCAATGGTGCATGCGGAATCGTGCCAGCAGTGCTGTCATATTATTCACAATTTGTGGCAGAGCTAAATGATGAGATGATACAGCGTTATTTATTGACGTGTAGTGCAATTGGTTCGTTGTATAAAATGAATGCATCCATCTCAGGTGCAGAAGTCGGCTGTCAGGGCGAAGTTGGCGTTGCTTGTTCAATGGCAGCCGCGGGTCTGACTGAGATTATGGGTGGCACACCAGAGCAAGTCTGCGCTGCTGCTGAAATTGCCATGGAACATAACCTAGGTCTGACCTGTGATCCTGTGGGTGGACAAGTACAAGTGCCATGTATCGAACGTAATGCCATTGCTTCGGTCAAAGCCATTAACGCCAGTCGTATGGCATTAAGACTAAGCTCACAACCACGTGTAAGCTTAGATAAAGTGATTGAAACCATGTATGAAACAGGCAAAGATATGAATTCTAAGTACCGTGAAACCTCTAAAGGTGGCTTGGCAATCAAGATTGTACCTTGTGATTAAATCATTTAGATGTCTTCATCCTCAGCAAGTGGCTTTGGTCCCAAACTTTTTACTGCAAAGTTCATATACCACCAAAGTACTTGCTGATGTTGATGCGATGCATTCCATAAAGCATCTTCAGACATCACACTATACTCATTTTCTAGCATCTCTGGGCTAGTCAAATCCATCTCTACGCCATCTTCAAGCATATGCATATAGGTAGAGTAATCACCTTCTAAATAAAACTCTTCCAAACTTTGCATCAGCTCGTGACTACGTTGCAAATCTTTTTGGGCTTGCTCAATTTTGCTTTGTAAGCTAAGCCATTCACGATACTGGCTTTGTACTTGTTGAATCTGTTTTTGAATGGCTTGAATATCTGGCTGTGACATATAGACTCCGATGACGAAACGCTAAATTTTAAAAAATATACACATTCATTTTAGCACAAGAACACTGTTCACAAGCAAGCACAGCCGTTGAATCGAGATATTTATTGATGGTTATATTTTAAAATAATCAATCCAAAAATGAAGCTCAGAAGCTTCTCGTATTACGCTTATTTCTCTCTTAATGATGCTTAATCTAAAATACAAAAAGCCATACAGAAAGTAAGGCTTTTTTGAAATATTATTCTACAGAAAATATTGGTCATTTTCTTATCTTAACTTCAGTGTCATCAAACCGAAAATCACCAGCATAATGGTAATAATCCAAAAGCGAATGACAATCTTGGTTTCTTTCCAGCCTTTTTTCTCATAATGATGATGAATCGGTGCCATTAAGAATACACGCTTGTTACGCATTTTAAGTGAGCCAATTTGTAAGAATACCGAAATCGCTTCCATCACGAATACGCCACCCATAATCGCAAATACGATTTCTTGACGTACCATCACCGCGATTGTACCTAAGGTTGCACCCAAAGCAAGCGAGCCAACATCACCCATAAATACATCAGCAGGTGCTGCATTGAACCATAAAAATGCAAAACCAGCTCCTGAAATTGCCGCACAAATCAACACCAACTCTGATGCATAACTCACATAAGGAATATGCAAATATGTCGCAAAGCGTATGTCACCCGTAAGATAAGCAAACACACCTAAACCTGCTGCAACCAAAATCACAGGCATAATTGCCAAGCCGTCTAAACCATCAGTAATGTTTACGGCATTAGATGCACCGTTGATGACCAAATAGGTAAAAGCAATAAATGCTAAGCCAAATGGAATTGCAGAGAGAGGAATGGTCAAATTCTTAAAAAATGGAATCATCAAATCCAACATATCACGCGTATATACTGGATTAGTTTGTTGCTGTGCGAGCATATACAAGGCAATCCCTGCACCTAACGCCCCAACTGATGTCCAAAAGAATTTTTTGCGTGCTGGTAAACCTGCGTTGTTTTTATAACGAATTTTAATCCAATCATCCGCCCAACCCACAGCACCAAAAATCACCATCACACCAAGTACAATCCAGACATAAGGATTGGACAAGTCTGCCCAGATCAAAGTGCTGATAGCAATCGAACTCAAAATCAAAATACCGCCCATTGTTGGCGTGCCTTGCTTTCTCGAATGCCCTTCTGGTGCATAAGTACTGACCGCTTGACCATATTTTAATGCATGCAATTTAGCAATAAACATCGGACCAAATGCCAAACCAAAACCCAGTGCAGTCAGCATGGCTAGCATGGCTCTAAAGCTCACATAGCGGAAAACATTAAAAAAGCTGTGCTGTTCAGCGAGTATCTGAAATAACCAATGTAACATTTATAAACTCTCCAGCAACGCATGAAGTAAGTTTTCCATATGGGTATAGCGTGACCCTTTAAAGAGAAAACTGATCGCTTGATTAGGTTGTGTATTGAGCCAATCTTGTAAAAATACCAATGCATCAGCTTGATTATTAAAAGCGTGTACGTGTTCAGCATCTGCCCCTTGTTTTACATCTTGGGCAAATTCACCAACACTTATAATTAAATCCAAAGGCTTGCTAGACAACGCTTGTCCCAAAGCAAAATGCTCTCTTTGTGACTCATCGCCAAGTTCACCAATATCACCAATCACCATGACTTTTAAGCCTTGTTGTTGGGTTAATACATCTGCTGCCGCACGCATTGAGTTTGGGTTGGCATTATACGTATCATCAATCAAAGTATATTGATTTTTTTGGATAAAATTGAGTCGCCCTTTGGCATTGGTCGCCTGTTTCAAACCGGTTTGAATCGCTTTTAAATCAATATCTAAACCCAAAGCAAAGCTTGCTGCCGCCTCGGCATTATGCACATTATGCAAACCTGCAAAAGGCAAATCGATTTGGATTTCACCTTGTGGTGTCACCAAATCGAACTGAGAAGATTGTGCATTAAGCTGAATATTTTTGGCATAGACATCACCACCTTTACCAAAGCTTAAAATGGCTTTTAATTGTGGTTGGTGTTTGGCTACATCTGTAAGCTGTACTGTGAAATCGTCTTGCTGAGGCACAATTGCCACACCATTAACCTGAATGTGTGAATAAATCTCACTTTTAGCACGGCAAATGCCCCCACGTCCGCCAAACTCACCCAAATGAGCCGTACCAATATTAATCACGCCCGCAACCTGTGGTTGTACAAGTTTTGCAGTGTAATCAATTTCGCCTTGATGGTTCGCACCCAATTCAAATACTGCATAGCGGTGATCTTGACGCAACTCAAGTAACATCATTGGTACACCCAAATCGTTATTGAGGTTACCACGTGTCACCAAGGTTTCACCTAATTGGGCAAAAATACTGGCAAGCATTTCTTTAGTCGTGGTTTTGCCGCTACTGCCTGTCAAAGCAACGACCTTTAGATCTTGACATTGCTGACGACGGTATTGACCTAACGCTACCAAAGCCAGACGACCATCCGCAACGACCAATTGTGGAATATCAATGCCTGCGATTTCACGCTCGACAATCACACACTTTGCACCTTGCTTAGCAACATTCGCTACAAAGTCATGAGCATCAAAGCGTTCACCTTTTAAAGCCAAAAACGCATCACCTATACCTGCCGCACGTGAATCAGTGACGATACGCTGAATATCGCCTTCTGGAGCAGAAGGATGCCAGCGACCTTGTGTAGCATCTTGTAAAGCTTGACTATTCCACGGATCTAAGCGACCCGTGCTGGTGGTAGAAGTATGCATAAAAAACTCTAAACTTATAAAATTTTAAACTTGCTGTGTAGGTGGTACGGCATGATACTGAGCGTCTAAAGCAGCACGCACTTCGACAGCATCATCAAACCAATGTTTTACGCCGTCAATATCTTGATAATCTTCATGCCCCTTGCCTGCAATTACCACGATATCACCAGCTTGTGCCTGTTGTACTGCGTAACGAATAGCAAGGCGACGATCACGAATCTCAAATACATTATCGGTGTTTACAACACAGCCATCGACCATATCGCTAAAAATCTGATCTAAATTTTCAGTGCGTGGATTATCTGACGTTAGAATGATTTTATCAGCAAAATCCAGTGCAGCTTGGGTCATCAATGGACGTTTTCCACGATCACGATCGCCACCACAGCCGAACACTGCCCACAATTGACCTTCTACATGATGACGTAAACTGGTCAATACTTGTTGTAATGCGTCTGGTGTATGGGCATAGTCCACAATAAATAAGCGTGCTTGTTGTTGCTCGCCATCCGTAAATGTCTGCATTCGCCCTGCTGCACCTTGTAGCTGTGGTACAAACTGGCAAATATCTTGCAAATCAAATCCCATGCAATGCACTGCGGCAATGGCTACCAGGACATTTGATACATTAAATTGACCTAATAAAGGACTCTGAACTGAATAAGATTGTCCTTGATAGATCAAATTGAAATTTGCACCTTGAAGGCTAAACTCAATGTCTTGAGCAAAATAATCTGCTTGCAAATCTTTTGTAGAATAGCCACGTACTACTGGACAAGCTGAATTATTTTCACAAGCATGACGCATGATTTCTGTAGATGCATCATCAAGATTCAATACGGCATATTGTAAGCTTGGAAATTGAAACAATTGGGCTTTGGCTTTGGCATATGCTGACAAATCGCCATGATAATCCAAATGATCACGGCTCAGATTGCTATATACTGCTACTTCAATCGGCAAACCAGCCAAACGCCCTTGGTCTAAACCATGTGAACTGGCTTCTAAAGACAGATATTCAGCACCTTGCTGACTATATTGATAATAATGTTGTTGTAATTGTAAAGCGTCTAATGTGGTATGCGTTGATGCCATAAGATGAGGCAAAATACCGTTGCCAGTCGTCCCCATAACCGCTGTTTTATGATTTAAAAAAGTGAGTAATTCTGCGATCAGGCGTGAAATTGTTGTTTTGCCGTTAGTACCCGTGACTGCAACCACTTTTGCTAAGGCTTGCGGTTGTTGTAATTGTAAAAATTGTTGTTGTAAGTGACCTATTTTTTGTCTTAAATCAGGCAAATACAATACTTTTTCTTCTTTTTGTAATGCCGCAATCTCAGTCATGACGCCGATTGCACCATGTGCCAAAGCACTCTCGATATAGTTTCTCGCTTGATCCAGATCTGGATTCGCATAACCTTGCAGCAAAACAAAAATTTGTCCTGTTTGGATTTTTCGGCTATCTAAGCAAAAGCCAGTAAAAGCGTCATTTGCCCATACTGGTTGTTGCATTGTTTCATCTATAACAATTTGGTTTAGGCAAATCATGGTGTATCGCTCTCTTTTGGCATGTCTAAAGCACGGTCTAACGGTACATTAAGTAAGCGTAGGGATTCTTGCATGATTTTAGCAAAAACTGGCGCAGCAACCAACCCACCGTAGTATTTGCCTTGTGGATTTTCGACAACCACGACCAAAGCCAGTCTCGGATCGCTGATCGGTGCTACACCTGCGAACAATGCACGATATTCTGAGTTGGAATAGCCCTTACCATCTGTACGCACTTTGTGTGCCGTACCGGTTTTTCCGCCTACACGATAACCAGGGATTGTAGCTTGGGTTGCCGTACCACCAGGTTGCGTCACACCTTCAAGCATTTTTAAGACATCAGTAGCGATTTTTTCACTGACGATTTGCTCGCCTTGTGGTGGTGTATCGACTTTGTATAAGCTTAAAGGCATTTCTCTACCTTTGTTGGCAATCATGGCATAAGCCTGTACCAATTGTAAGGCAGTCACGTTTAGACCATAACCATAAGACATGGTTGCCACTTCAGAAATATTCCAGCGAGATGGAGGCAAAATCAACCCTGCACTTTCACCAGGGAAGCCCACTGCTGTGGTTTTACCAAAGCCAATCTTTTTGTAAAAATTAGGCAAATCTGCATAAGGCATAGATAATGCGACTTTGGCGGCACCGACGTTGGATGACTTAATGATGATACCACCCAAAGATAAGTTGCCATAATTGTGCGTATCATGGATGTTATGACCAGCGATACGCATTGTGCCAGGCGATGTGTTGACATAAGAATTTGTGCTAAATTTGCCATTCTTCAAGCCTAACATAATCGTGAATGGCTTCATGGTCGAACCTGGCTCAAATGAATCAATCGCAACACGATTTCGCATGGCATCTTTGTTGCCAAAGCTACTCGGATCATTAGGGTTGTATGATGGCCAACTGTTCATTGCCAAAATCTCACCCGTTTTGATGTCTACGGCAATCGCTGTTGCCGAACGTGCTTTATTTTCAACACCTGCCGCAGCCAATTCTCGGTACATCACATATTGCAGACGTGAGTCTAAACTTAAAGCGAGCGTCTGACCGTCTTTACGTGGATTGACCACTTGATCAATCTTAAGCTGATTACCACGACGGTCACGGATAATTCGCTGTAAGCCGTCCTGACCTGTTAGCTTCTCATTCCATTGTAACTCTAGACCTTCAATGCCTTTACCTGCAGAATTGGCAAGACCAACAATCTGCGCATTCGGCTGTGCTTGTGGATAGTATCGCTTGTATTCTTTCTCAGTGGTCAAACCTTGGAAACGTTTATCCAATAATGCTTGCACTTGATCTGGTGGGACTTGTTTTTTTAACAACAAATATCGTGTATTACGACGTGCGTAGACATCTTGTTTTAATTTTACTGGATCGGCTTCAACTGCTTTTGCCAACAGATTCAGATCTAACTCACGGTTTGGCATCAGCAAACGTAAACGGCTTTTTTCTGGCAAATTTTTATTTAAAAATTGCTGTGCTTCAACCAATTTATCATCATCAATTTTGCCATTTGGAAATTGATTCAAAATATGATTGAAATGACCGTCTTTATTGCCTTTTTTGAGCTGATCTAGGACATTTTCCATTTGATCCTTGGCAGAATAATATTCTTTTGGATCGAGCATTACCGTCATGACTGGCGTACTGATTGCCAAAGGTACACCGTTGCGGTCAGTAATCGTACCACGCATAGCACGTAAAGTTTCATCTTTGACGATATTGTCTTCAACTTTACTTTGGAAAAAGTCTTGATTGATGACTTGAATCCACAAGGCACGACCCGTCAACAAGCAAAAAGCAAATGCTGTCGCACCCCACAATAGACGAAAACGCCACAAGTCTTTGTCTATACTTGGCTTTTCTGCAACAGCAGCTGATGATTTTTTTTGTGACAAAAATCGTTTATTCTTTTTAACTGTCATGACAATAACCTATTTTTGCACCTTGTCGCCTGCAATCACAATTGTCTGTGATACTGGGGGAGAATACATTTTGAGTTGCGTTACGGCAACTGTACCAACCTGACCTGTCGCACCAAAAGTTTGTTGCTCAATCAGCAAACGTCCCCATTCACCATTCATATGCTCTTTTTCTTGTAGTAATTGATTGTATTCACGATAATCTTTACGATAATCATAGACTTGGCGTACAACTTGGTAGCCTGAAAAAAATAAGATTGTGATAATGCTGAGCAACACCACATAATCTTTCCATTTTGAGTTTTTCTTTTTTTCTTGCTGCTGTAAAAATAAATCTAAAGGACCAAGACGACTTTGCTTGTGTGCTGTGGTCTTACTCAGATTTTTATCTGTTTTGCCAGACTGCTGTTCTGTATTACCTTGTTGGTTATGCATCTCATCTTGTATGACATCGGTATCAAAGATGGTATCTGCACGTGCAGTAGTTTTTGCAGCAGTATCGGATTTAGGCTGTTCTTGGCTAAAATCAATATCGTGTACCACAATATTTTTATCGTGGTTTTGTTTTTTAAACCACTTCTTAATCATGAGATTGCCCTTGTGCACGACGTGCTGCCACGCGTAACCATGCACTTCTGGCACGCGGATTGGCTTTGACTTCTGCATCGCTGGCTTTGACACGGTCGATTTTTTTTAGACGTCTAGTATCTTTTTGTGCGACTGGCATGCCGATGCCCGTGTCTTCTGGAAAACTAGATTCAGCTTGGATAAACTGCTTAATTAAACGGTCTTCGAGTGAGTGGAAACTAATCACTGCCAAACGACCATCAACTGCCAACATCTCGACTGCTTGGGGCAAAAAGCGTTCAATATCATCTAGTTCAGTATTAATCGCAATACGAATCGCTTGGAAAGTACGTGTCGCTGGATGCTTATGTTTTTCCCATTTCGGGTGTGCTGTTTTAACCAATTCAGCAAGTTCAGCAGTCGTATTGATTCTGCCTGATTGCGTGATACGCTGTTTGATGGCTTTGGCAATACGACGACTATAACGTTCTTCGCCATATTGAAAAATCACGTCAGCCAAGTCTTGCTCATCGATCTCAAGTAACCAATCTGCAGCGGTCTGCCCTTGGCTATCGTCCATACGCATATCTAAAGGACCGTCATGCATAAAGCTAAAACCACGCTCGGCTTGGTCTAACTGAGGTGAGGATACGCCCAAATCTGCCATGATCCCATCAACTCGATTAACACCAATCTGATTTAGCTGTTCTGACAAATCCGCAAAGCTAGCATGAATAATTTGAAAACGGCTGTCTTCAGTAGCCAAGGCTTGTGCAACTGCAATCGCCTGAGGATCTTTGTCAAAAGCAATTAAACGTGCATCGCTATCTAATTTTTGTAATAAAGCACGGCTATGTCCGCCACGTCCAAAGGTCGCATCGACAAATATGCCTGTTTGACGCTCTGCCAATACAGCATTCACGGTAGCATCAAGTAAAACTGAAATATGCGACATAGCTGGCTTTTTTTAACTGAATTCTAGGGCGATAATTATTCTATGTTTTTGTAAAATCACCAAGTACTTTTTATTAAAAAAATGTTTTTTTTATCACAAAATATGACAATTTAATCTATTTTTTATAAAAACGACATCAATGTCATTTTTCTTCTCATTTTTAATGAGTTATCTACATTGTAAAAATAAAAAATGCCGAGCGGACTCAGCATTTTTATAATCACTTTTCAGTATGGGAAATACAAATTAATGCGTATAAATGGTTACTGAAACTTCAACACGACGGTTTGGTTGTAAACATTCGATCAACTGTGGACGTGCCAAGTTCATATCACATTGTTTCACTGGCTCAGACTCACCTGCACCCGATGACATCATAGTAGATGAATTAACACCACGCGTCGCCAAGTAAGAACGTACAGTCTGTGCACGTAACATAGACAAGTTCATGTTATAGGCATCTTCACCAAGTAGGTCTGTATGACCAACGATGTTGATACGTGATTCACCACGTTTTTCCCACTCTAACAATTTCACCGCAAGCTCATCTAATTGACGACGACCTTCTGGTTTCATGTCTTCGGTACGCCATTTGTCAAATTCAAACAACGCATCAGCACCCAAGTTGAATTTCTCAGTCATCACTTTTGGTATCACTGCAACAGGTACCACAGATGGTGATGCACCTGTTGGTGAAGTCACACGTGGGGCTTGTGCATATTGAGCACAATCAGCAGGCTTCCAGTAAAATTCTTGACCTTTGTAATCTTTATCAAAAATCACTTTGTATTGACAGATCTTGACTGACTCATCCGCTTGATAGAACTTCATAATGTAGTCCCATTCACGTGCGTGTTGTCTTTCGCTAAAGTGTGGACGACCAATCAACTGATAAAGCTCGTCTTTGGCAATACCTGGTTTAATTTTTGACAAGTTTTCACTATTTGGAAATTGACCATCTTTTTGCCATGCTTTATCAAGCTCAGGAAAAACAATGTTTTCTTTCTCAACAGTACCTTCGTTGGTAATATCCTTACTTAAATACTTTGTGCCTACACAGCCAGTTAAGCTCACTGCGAGTAAAGTCATTGCACTTGCTACATATAATTTTTTCATCGTGTATCTCGAAATAGTCCTGTATGGAGTGGATGTACGCCATATCCTGCCGTACATCCTTTTCATTACTTAGAAGTGGAAACCAGCACCTGCTGCTGCACCTGCATTACCTTTGGTATCTGCTGTACCGCTAAGCTTAAGTACCCAACGACCGTTATCAGACAACTTAGACAAACCAACAGCAATCGCACCTTGACCACGATAAGTCGAGATACCACCAGTCAACATTGATTTACCTGGAATATACGCTTGTGGCAAGCTTGCCATTGCCATTGCTGCAGATGTTCCTGCACGGGCATCTTCCGCAACGTCACCAAGCTGTTGATTGATTTGGTTGATAAGACCAGCAGTATTGACTTTCACATCATAAATCGGCTGACCATTCGCACCATAAGTCGTATCTACAGATACGCTGTTGTCGCTACTCTTCACTTCAGCAGTGGCTGCTTTTGCAGCAGATTGGATATCACCAATGTTTGCAGCATTATTCAACGCATCGCCAGATGCCGTTTTGATTGCTTGGGCACGAGCAACACCTACAGCAGGCTCAGCACCATTAGTACGAACACCACTTGCCAAATTATTCATTTGTACAGGTTTAGCACCTACTAAGTTTACAGTATCTGTCGGTGTAGAAGTATCTGCAGTATTCACATTGTTTTTGTACGCCAATGGACTGTCTACTTTGATCACGCCAGTAGTAGGATTCACACTTACGCTAGTACCTTGACCATTGATTAAGGTTGTACCTGTACCTGTAGGAGTAGTCGTACCTGCATTGGTTGTGCCGCCATTCACGTTGATACCTGAACCACCATTACCACCAGCTGCTGGCAAATTATAAGTAAATGTACCATCACCATTATCAACAATAGCGACTTTATTACCACCCACATTCACAGTAAGGTTCGAATAATCAACATTGACTTTTACATCATTATTTTTGCCATCAGCACTTGTTGTCACATTCGCAACAGTGCCTTTTCCATTGACAAAATTAACAGTATCGTAAGGTTTTACAAAATCGCGTGCTGTGCCGTTATTTTGTAAGTTAAACCCTGCATTCAGTACATCGCCGACTGTCGCTGCGTTGTTCAACTGTGTAGCTGTTAAATTCGGTAATGGCTGTTCTACAGTTGGAGTGACTGCGTTGCCTGCTGAATCCTTTGTTGAACTGTAAGTAGTTGGCAATGTGCTCTTCACATTACCCAACGTCGTTGGACTATTGACTGTTGTGTTACCACCACTGTTCATGCTTGCAGTAACTTGATCCGCTGGTACTTCTGGCAATGTTTTATTTGGTGTGCCATCTGCATTCGCTGGATAGAAGTTGCCTGATACTGGATCTTTAACAAGTTTGTTACCTGCTGCATCAGTGTACACAACTGGCAATTGACTTGCATTCGTTACCGCTTGTGCGTTCACGTCATAACTTACTTGCGCACCTGTCGGTGTAGTCGTTACTTTTGCTGTAGTTAAATTACCATTAACAAAGTCAACTGTGTCACCAGCATTCACTAAGTCAGGTTGTGCAACACCATTTTGAGCAACTTTAAAGCCTGCTTTGTTGATTGCATTTGTTACAGTTTGAGCATTCGTTAAGCCAGTTTCTGTACCCGCTGCTGGTTCAGCAACTTTACCATCTGGTGTAGTCGTCAAGTTAGTCGTCGGTGCTGCTACACCTGTTGCACTTACTGTATAAACTTTCTGACCATTTGTGCCAGTTGATTCTGCAACACTTGCTCCCGTTCCAGCTTTAACTTCTGGCAACTGACCTACTGTTGCTGCATCTGTTGGATTTACACCTGGTGCAAGGTTGCTGATGGTTTTACCACCTGCATTGATACCCGCCGCATCAATCTTAACAGGTCCTGCTGTAACACTATCAAACACAGGATTTTTACTTACACCATAATTAAATATATTACCAGTTTGCGTCAATACCATGTTGTCGCCCGCTTGGAACGTCAACGTCTCACCCGGATTAACCAATTCATTGGTCGTTCCACTTACACTACCTGTCGTCTTACCTGAAGTTGCATTGAAACCACTATTATTAATAGCGTTAGCAATATCACCTGCTGTAACAAATTTACCCGCATCTGCTGGTGCTACTGGT
>NZ_JBHFHK010000051.1:0-17198 GCF_041928215.1 Hubeiibacter jixunmingi
TGGCTGTCGCTAAAGCCCTTGATTGTTTCGTATCTCATCTTGTCATTATATCAAAACTTTCGCAAGAGGTCTATTATACTTTTTGCTAATAAAAATAATGACAAAAAACACTAAATATATTGCCTATTATTCTTTTGATATATTATAATAATCGAAGGTAAAACAGCAAAATAAACCTGACTGTATTACTAAAATCACATAGAAATTCTATTTTTTAGACAAAGGAGTCTAATCATGGCTAAACTTTCTTTACAACCGCTTTCTGATATCGATGGTTTCATAGCTGCTGCTTTAGTTGATAGCGACAGTGGTCTTGCACTTGCAACTCAAGGTGGCGGTATGGATCTTGAATTAGCGTCTGCAGGTAACACAGAAGTTGTACGTGCAAAACGTAAAGTTGCTGCTACACTGAAATTAAATGACGAAATCGAAGACATTCTTATCACTTTAGGTAAGCAATACCACTTGATCCGTCCTTTGGATCGTAACAATGCATTGTTCTTGTACTTGGTACTTGATCGTAGCAAATCAAACCTTGCAATGGCTCGTCATGAGTTGAAAAGCTTTGAAAAAGAATTAGATTTTTCTTAATTCTGAATTATTTGCTTCAATCAATCAAGCCTGTAGTCTTTGGTGCTATCAGGCTTGTTTAGTATTTTTTTGATGGTTGAGAACGTGATATGAGTACAAAAAAAACAGTCAATTTATGTGCATTCGGTTTGAGTTTACGTGCTTTGAATGATTTTAAAAGCCTAGTTGATCGCTTGGTTTCTCACCAAACAACAATAAATTGGAAAAATATTTCAGAGCCAAACTTAGATGCATTGTTTATCAATGAGCTTTTTTTTGAAACACCAAGTATTCAAAATTTAGTTAAAAACAATAACCTAAATGTTTTGCGTTTGGCAACCAAACCAGAAAAAAATAGTATTATCGAAGGTGATATTTTATATCTTCCTATCATGAATTCTTCTCATTTTGAAACATGGTTCAATAAAAATATTTTAAGTAACACTACACCATCTTCTACACGCAGTAGCTTTGATGAAACAAGCCATTCTCGTTTTGAAACAACACAACAAAATACCCCTGTTGCGAATAACTACAATGTTGGCGATAAATTAGCGTTATTGCGAGATCTATTTAATCCCCAAAACGGTAAAGCTTTGGTATTTGATCAACGTGGGCAAATTGGTGTTTTAGACCCAAGAACAGAACAATTTTGGTCTAATCCAGAGAATTTGATCCGTAGTACAGATAATAGCTTAAATTTTACTTTTGCTAAAATGAATGACACGCTGAAATACGGTAATATCGTGCCACAGGATATGAAATTTTGGCTATTTGATTTGTTATGGCACTCGCCAGACTATATGACACTTGCACCAGAGCAAGGCTATTTAAAACTTAAATATTGGCCACAACCAAAGCATGAAGCAGACAAAAGAGATATCTTAAGGCTATCTGCGTGCTTTGCAAAAGGGGCTGAAATCAAACAAGTAGCAAAACAACTAAATATTCCAGTCACTGACGTAAGGCAGTTTGTGTCTGCAGCATTGGGTGCAGACTTGATTTATGCTATTGAAGCCACAGATGCTAAGTTTGCGACTACAGATGTTGATGTAAAATCTGAAAACCTAGGTGCAATTCGTAAATTCTTTGGTGGTTTACGTCGCCGTTTAGGACTGTAGGAGATTATAAATAATGATTTTGCATGAATATAAAATTGTGTTCGGCGGTGCAATGGGTGCAGGAAAGACAGCGGCTATTCAAGCGCTTTCTGACATTCCCGTATTATCCACTGAAGCATTAAATACCGACGTCACTTCACATGAAAAAATGCTGACTACTGTTGGTATTGACTATGGTGAAATAACTTTAGATGACGGCGTAAAAGTGGGTCTGTATGGCACACCTGGTCAAGATCGTTTTGATTTTATGTGGTCGATTATTTCAAAAGGTGCAATAGGTGCAATCATTCTGATAGACCACAGTAACGATAATCCTTTACAAGCATTAGAATTTTATGAAAATGCATTTAAAGAATATACAGATAATATCGCGATTGGTATTACTCACATTGATGCTATGCCAGAGCGTCCAACCACAATGTATCGTGAATGGTTAGATAAAATTGGAAAAAACTATCCTTTGTTCTATGTAGATGCACGTGAAGATAAGGACGTGCTGTTATTAGTTGACACACTTGTAACGTCGCTCGAAGTGACTTTACAAAACGGCTAAGGAGTCGATGCCATGTTTGGTAAACATCAAAATAATCAGCGTAAAGCACCTGAAGAGTTGGTAACAATCGCCAAAAGAGAAATTCAAAACGTACTTTTTGATGTGAGCGGTGTAAGCTATGTGATGCTCTGCTCTACCGATGGCTTTGAGATTGCGTCTGTCAATAAACGTGATGTCAATAATAGTGGTAAATTGGCTGCTGTAAGCAGTTCTATTCTCGCTATGGTTAGTGCTTTTGTGAATGAGATTCAATTGGTCGGCTGCCAATCTGTGACTTTAGATGCTGAGAATGGCAAAGCCATTTTGACGTCCATTCCAGCACGTAACCACCCAATGATCATTGTGACGATTTCTGCACGTGACGTATTATTGGGACAATTATTGCATGCAGTAAAACGTGCATCGGATAATATCGCACTGGCTGACTCACGTATCTCAAGATAATTGAGAAATAAATAAAAAAGGCATCAGAGAAATGCCTTTTTTGTGTTTTGATGATTGATATTATACGAATAATTGATCGGTTTTTGCTGCCATAATAAAGTCGTTACGGTGTAAGCCTTTGATCGAATGTGACCACCATGTGACTGTTGTTTTACCCCACTCAGTCAAGATTGCAGGATGATGTCCTTCGCTCTCAGCTAAGTCCGCCAAGCGATTGCTAAATGCCATCGCATCTTTAAAATTTTTAAATTTATATACACGAGTGATTTGATTGATACCATCCACTTTGATCAATTTCCAATCAGAGATTTGCGTCATCAAACTTGGGATTTGGCTATCGCATACTGTTGGTGCATCAAGGTGGCAAGCTTCACAGTGTTGTTGTGCGAGATCAGTCATCATATTTCCTTCTATAGACAAGGTTGAGTTCACTTAAAAAATTTAAGTTTTGGTTTAAAAATCAGTGCTGTACAAGGCTTGGATGTGGTTCAAATAATCCCTTTTCCATGGCTTGATGTACTTTTGCCATCATATCAATTTTACTGAGTTCAAATAACTGCTCAATATCTTCAATCACATAATAAATTGGCTGTAATTTATCAATACGATAAGGCGTGCGTAACACGTCTTCAATCACGAACGGACGATGCTCAGGCACATCGCTCAAGGCATAATTGGTTTCGGCAGGTGAGCTTAAAATTCCCCCGCCATAAATCGAATAACTTTCGGCTGTTTTGCCCATTAAGCCAAATTCAACAGTAAACCAATACAGCCGTGCTAAAAATGTACGTTCTTGCTTGGTGGCATTCACGCCCAATTTGCCATAAGTTTCGGTAAAACTTGCAAAGGCAGGATGCGTTAATAAAGGACAATGTCCGACAATTTCATGAAAAATATCAGGCTCTTGGATATAGTCAAAATCTTCAGGACGACGAATAAAAGTCGCTACAGGAAAAGATTTATTTGCCAATAAATTAAAAAATTTGCTAAAAGAAATTAATGCAGGAACTGGTGCTGTACGCCAGCCTGTTGTTGCTTGTAATACGTCATCAATATGGCTTAACTGTGGGATTTGATCTATAGACAAGTTTAATTTTGCCAAACCATCTAAATAAGCTTGGCAAGCTTTACCACCCAAATTGGCTTGTTGGCGAGTAAGCAAAGCTTGCCAAGTTTGATGTTCTTGTTCGCTGTAATCGATGTAGCCATTTTCGTCAGCTGTTCTCGCTGTATAGCCATGGGCGATTGCGGTGGTATTGCTTATTGCTGTAGATAAATCTTGGTTTTCCATAACGATGCTCTTTTTTTAAGCTTTATTGAGTATATATTAGACTAATAACCAAAACAATAGGCAAACATTTACTTTTTTTATCAAATATCACGATGAATACATCTGCTTTTCTTATACTTGTTATTTTAGGCATAAAAACATGGCAATGAATAAAAAAATAGCATTTGGTGTTGAAAAATCTAACATTTACCCTATCTATAATTCATCATAAATTTTAGGAAATTTAACATGACAGAACAAACGCAAAAACACGCTTTCCAAGCTGAAGTTACCCAATTGTTGCATTTGGTGACGCATTCTTTATATTCAAATCCAGATATTTTCCTGCGTGAATTGGTCTCTAACGCATCCGATGCGTGCGATAAATTACGTTTTGAAGGCATCAATCAGCCTGAATTATATGAAAATGACAGCGATTTGCGTGTGCGTATCGTGTTGGATAAAGACGCAAAAACCATCACCATCTCGGATAATGGTATCGGTCTAAGCGAACAAGAAGCGATTGATAATTTAGGTACGATTGCCAAATCAGGCACCAAAGATTTTATGTCCAAACTCACGGGCGACCAAAAATCGGATGCACAATTAATCGGTCAATTCGGTGTTGGTTTTTACTCAGGTTTTATCGTGGCAGATAAAATCACGGTTGAATCACGTCGTGCAGGTTTGAATGCTAATCAAGGCGTACGCTGGATTAGTGGCGGTACAGGTGAATTTACCGTAGAGCAAATCGAAAAAGTTTCACGTGGAACAGATATTATTTTGCATTTGCGTGAAGATGCTTTGGATTATCTCAACGCTTATAAAGTCAAACAAATCGTTAATAAATATTCCGATCACATCAGTTTGCCAATCCAAATGCAAAAAGAAGTTTGGCAAGAAGATGAAGAAAATCCTGAAAATAGTCAAATGGTCATCACCGATGATTGGGAAACCATCAACTCAGCCAGTGCCTTATGGACGCGTAGTAAGAGCGAGATTAGTGAAGAGCAATACGTTGAATTTTATAAAAATTTAAGTCACGACTTTGAAGCACCACTGATTTGGTCGCATAACCGTGTCGAAGGTAATACCGAATATACGCAATTGTTGTACATCCCAAGCAAAGCACCGCACGATATTTTTACCCGTGAATCAAAAGCAGGTATTAAACTGTATGTGAAACGTGTGTTTATCATGGATGATGCCGATAATTTGATGCCAAATTATTTGCGTTTTGTGCAAGGTGTGGTGGATAGTGCTGACTTGCCATTGAACGTCAGCCGTGAATTGTTGCAAGAAAGCCGTGATGTCAAAACCATTCGTGAAGGCAATGCACGCCGTGTTTTAACAGTATTAGACAGCTTGGCAAAATCGGAAGATGAACAAGAACAAGCTAAATTCAAACAATTTTATAGTGAATTTGGTGCGGTATTAAAAGAAGGTTTGGGTGAAGACTTTGGTAACCGTGAGCGTATTTTAAAATTATTGCGTTTTGCTACTTCAACCAATGATGATGTCAGCACGTCTTTGGCAGACTATAAAGCTCGTATGCCTGAAGGTCAAAAAGCCATTTATTATGTGACTGCGGACAATTGGGCGACTGCGAAAAACTCACCACAATTGGAATTATTCAAGAAAAAAGGCATCGAAGTATTATTGATGTCGGATCGTGTCGATGAATGGTCAATGAATTTTGTACATGAATTTGACGGCACACCAATGCAAAGCATTGCCAAAGGTGCGGTAGATTTGGGCGATTTGCAAGATGAAGCAGAGAAAAAAGCCCTAGAAACCGCACAGTTAGAAATGAAGCCAGTGCTTGACCGTTTGGGTGAAACTTTAAAAGGCAAAACCAAAGAAGTACGTGTGACGACTCGTTTGGTCGATTCACCTGCTTGTTTGGTAACGGCTGATGGCGAGCTTTCACCGCAATTGTTGCGTATGCTCAAACAAGCGGGACAAGATGTACCTGAAAGCAAGCCGATTTTGGAAATCAACCCAACGCATCCGTTGGTACAAAAGCTCAATGAAAGCACGCAATTTGATGATTTAGCCAATGTGTTATTTGATCAAGCGGTGATTGCAGAAGGTGGTTTGCCTGAAGATCCTGCGGAATATGTGAAGCGTATCAATAGTTTGTTATTAAAATAAGAACCTCCGTGATAATAAAACGAGCTGACAGTATTGTTTAGCTCGTTTTTGTACAATTGGAAAATATTTTTGTTTCCTTTGCTGAAATAAATTATCCTATTGGTTAATATAATAAAAGGTTAAATTCTTAACCTTTAGGAGAATTGTTATGGCAAAAGTAACAGAATTTGGCAAAATGCTAAGAATTTTACGTATTGAAAAAAATGTTATGCTAAAAGAAATGGCTGATGCAATAGGTGTATCATCCCCCTATTTATCAGCAATTGAAACTGGTAACAAGCCAATCAATGCAAACTTGCTAAATAAAATTATCAGCTTCCTTAGTTTATCTGATGAAAAAGCTAATAGTTTAATTACGCAAGCCAGTAAACTTGAACAAGATGTGATTATTAGACCTAGTAATGACTACGAAGCAGAGTTAGCAATGATGTTTGCACGTAGACTAGATAATAACACTTTTGATTTGGAAAAACTCAAAAAATTCTTAGCAGAAGTTGATAGTGATGTTAAATAACCACTTACATTCTTCAAATAAAGGGGTAAATAAACCATGTAATATTTTGCAGTTGCTTGAAATTGAACTACCAAAGTGGACAAATCATAAGTTCAGATTTGTAGTAAAAATAAAGCTGAAATGGGAGAAACAGAGGTTGCTATTTCACCAGATTCAATGTTAATGCATATTAGAGAAGATGTTTATGATAACCTACACAAAAATGATAGTCGAGCAAGGTTCACTATTCACATGAATTTGGGCACCTCATTTTACACGAAGGTACAACGCTAAATAGAGGTTGTTCTGATCATAAGGTTTTTGAGGATAGTGAGTGGCAGGCTAATCAATTTGCTACTGAGTTACTAGCTCCTTTAAGCGGATGCAAGACTTAAGAGTACAAGAAATTATGTTGAAATATAATATTAGTTATCAATGTGCTTGCTTAAGATACAAGGAAGCAAAAAACTGATGCTTTATTTCTAAAACACCAGTTTTATGTTGTTAAGTAACTGGACAACATAAAGCCCTGAAACTATACAATAGATATGTAGGAATTGAAATTTTATTAGTTTTAGGGTTATTAGACAAGTCAGTTAGGCATTTTTCTTGGAGAAATTTCATGAAAAAATTAATTCATTTCCATCACCGAAAGGTATGAAATGGGTCTGTTGCCGTACTCGTCGTGTGCGTGGTAATTTTGGCAAAGAGATGCTCATGATTATGGCTATCAAGCATGGTGCTTTTTAGTGCCATGTTAGAAACCTTAAATCTTTAAAAATAGCAATCATTGCCATTGGAGAGATTGATAATAAATTGATACCCTGTAAAAGTTCATTAAGGTAGGCTTTTACACAAATAAAAATATAATTTACTACAAAATGTTCTCGTGATGAAGTGGAGAACGACTAAAATTTTACAAGCCGCAAAAATCTTTTAACATATTAATCCTATTGCCTTTCAAGAAAAATTTAGCTTATAAATTTAAAAATTCATTAATCTATTTAAGGATTGCGAAAGACAAAATACACAGCCCCTAATAAGCATAAACCAGCCCATAAATAATCCAATTTTAACGGTTCTTTGAGATACAAAAAGGCAAATGGCACAAAAACCACAAGGGTAATCACTTCTTGCATGATTTTTAATTGCCCGACATTCAGCACAGTATGCCCAATCCGATTGGCAGGTACTTGCAACATATACTCAAATAACGCAATGCCCCAACTTACCAAAGTTGCAATGATCCATGGTTGACTGCTCATATTTTTAAGATGACCATACCATGCAAAAGTCATAAAAATATTACTTAAGGTCAGTAAACCTACAGTGATAAAAATCGGATTAATGTTTATTGTCATCAAATCACTTTACGATTTATGAAAATGCTATTGTAACGATAAATCACTTTTTTGTTTACTATAAACTGTAAGATAAATTCCAAAAATAATCCAATATGAGTATATAAAAGTGTTAAACTACACTGTTATTTTTGCTTTACATGATGTCAGCCATGTCTTCATTAGATCCACAATTACGCCCAAATTTTTGGAAAAATTATTCCTTAGAACAGCTTACTCAGGCTGAATGGGAAGCCTTGTGCGATGGTTGTGGACAATGTTGTTTGGTCAAACTTGAAGATGAAGATACAGGTGATATTGCCTATACCAAAGTCGCTTGCAAATTATTAGACTGTCAAACCGCACGCTGTCAAAATTATGCCGAGCGTAAAAACTTTGTGCCTGATTGTGTACAATTAGATTTAGAAACATTGAAAAAAATCAAATGGCTCCCTTCAAGCTGTGCTTATCGCCGTTTATTGCTAAATAAAGATTTGCCACCTTGGCATTATCTCATCACAGGCGATAGGCAAAGCGTCATCAAAGCCAAAAAATCTATCGCCAAACGTTGTATTCCCGAATCTTCGATTGATGAAGATGATATTGAAAATTATATTGTACGTTGGGTCAGGTGACAGATTTAGGCTAATTCACCATTGTACGTAGAAAAAGATTTAGTCTTGATATCAAAAGATTTCACGTGAAATCCATATTATGTCAATGAGAAATAATGATACACCACCTAAGGATATGAGTATGAATGCAAAGACGGTAGATCGCACAGGCTTGATTCAAATTTTGAGCTGTTATCTCATTTGGGGATTGTTTCCTTTATATTGGTATCCTTTGGTGAATTACCCTGCCGATCAACTGTTGGCACATCGTATTGTTTGGGGTTCATTATTTGCCATGATTGCTGTGGTGCTGACGACACAATCAAAAGCACTTTGGCAAGCATTGACCAACAAAAAAGTATTACTGGTGTTCTTATTATGTGCCAGTTTGTTGGCAGTGAATTGGCTAACCTATTTGGTAACTATTACGACTAAGCAAGTTTTACAAGCCAGTCTGGGCTATTTTTTAGCACCGCTTATCACCATTTTATGTGCACGTATATTCCTAAAAGAACAGCTAAATACCATTAAAATCATTGCTTTAGCTTTGGCTTTTGCAGGTGTTGTTTGGTTGGCAATGTTGGCGGGGCATCTACCTTGGCTGGGTATTGTGATTGCATTAACATGGGGTGTTTACGGATTGGTTCGCAAGTTAGCTCCCCTGCCCGCTTTACTGGGTTTTACGGTTGAGACCTTACTATTATTACCAATTACCTTGCTCTTTCTGACATGGCATCAAGCAAATCAAACATTGGTATTTTTACAACTTTCACCGTTTTTGATTGCGATTTTGGTTGGTAGCGGCTTGGTCACCATGATTCCACTACTCCTCTTTGCATCTGCCAGTAAAAAAATTCCGCTGTCTTTATTAGGTATTTTGCAATACATCACACCAACGATACAATTTTTATTGGGCATTTTTGTATTTCATGAACTATTTGATTTAAATCGTTTTATTGGCTATGTTTGGGTATGGTTGGGTGTGGCTTTATTTGTTTATGCGAGTTTCCGTCATACAAAAAATAGCTAACACTTTTGATAAAAAAATCGGCATTTATACAAATGCCGATTTTAATTCATAAACGTTTAATGTCTTAATCAGTTAAACATCCAAGTTCAAATCCGTCACCGCACCTTTGTCCGCACCAGACGTGAGTTTGGCGAATTTTGCTAATGCACCGTGCGTATATTTTGGTGCAGGCTTTTGCCAAGCTTGTTTACGCTGTTGCATTTCGGCATCATCAATATGCAAAGTGATTTCTTTGGTTTCGGCATTGATGGAGATTTTATCGCCATTTTTTACTAAACCAATCGGGCCACCCTCATAGGCTTCTGGCGTAACATGTCCAATCACAAAGCCATGACTACCACCTGAGAAACGCCCATCAGTAATCAATGCTACAGATTTACCCAAACCTTTACCAATGATGGCAGATGTAGGCTTGAGCATTTCACGCATACCTGGCCCACCTTTTGGTCCTTCGCCACGAATCACCACCACTTCGCCTTCTTGCACTTCGCCATCTAAGATGCCACGCATTGCCCCTTCTTCACCTTCAAACACACGTGCCGCACCTTCAAAATACAAGCCTTCTTTACCTGAAATTTTCGCTACAGCACCTGTTGGTGATAAGTTACCCTTGAGTACCACAAGATGCGAATCTTTTTTGATTGGCTGATCAAATGGCATGATGATTTCTTGACCTTCAGGATAATCTTGTACATCTGCCAAGTTTTCCGCCAACGTCTTGCCCGTTACCGTCAAGCATGAACCATCCAACATGCCTGCATCTAACATACGCTTCATCAATGGTTGAATACCACCGATTTTGATTAATTCAGACATCAAATATTTGCCTGACGGACGTACGTCCGCCACAACTGGAATTTCTTTACCGATACGCTCAAAATCTTCTAGGCTTAAATCCACACCTGCCGTGTGTGCCATCGCCAATAAGTGCAACACCGCATTGGTCGAACCACCCAAGGCAATCACTACTTTGATAGAGTTTTCAAATGCCGCTTTGGTCATGATGTCACGTGGTTTGATGTCCAAACGCAACAAATTCAATACCGCTTCGCCTGCACGTTGGCAATCATCGATTTTGTCTTGCGATATCGCATCTTGTGCTGATGAACCCGGTAAACTCATGCCCAACGCTTCAATCGCTGATGCCATAGTGTTTGCGGTGTACATCCCACCACATGAACCCGGACCAGGAATCGACACTTCTTCGATTTGCTTGACTTGGATAGCGTTGATTTCGCCTTTGGCGTGTTGTCCGACTGCTTCAAATACCGAAATAATATCAGTATGTCCTTCACCTGGACGAATCGAACCGCCGTAAATAAACAAACCTGGGCGGTTTAGACGCGCCAAGCCCATGATACAACCTGGCATGTTTTTATCACAACCACCAATCGCAATCACACCGTCAAAACCTTGACAGCCGACCACTGTTTCAATCGAGTCGGCAATCACTTCACGCGATAGTAATGAATATTTCATGCCTTCAGTACCGTTGGAAATACCGTCCGAAATGGTAATGGTATTAAAAATCACTGCGATACCATTGGCTTGATTTACGCCTTGTTCTACTTGGCGCGCCAAGCCGTCAATGTGCATATTACATGGCGTGACATTCGCCCAAGTCGATGCAATACCGATTTGTGGTTTTTTAAAATCGTCATCTTTAAAACCCACTGCACGCATCATCGAACGTGCTGGAGCGTTTTCTACACCGTCATATACTGGTGCAGAGTGTTGGCGTAAATCTTGGTCTTTCATGATTATCATCCTTTTGCTGATACCGCTATTGGCGATTTGCTGATAGCTCTATAGGCAACTCAAAAAATTATCATATTAGTTTAGCTTAAAATATAAAACTTTTGCATAAGTTATTGTGTTTAAGTTTAACAAAAGTTTTTATTCATCATTTTTTTTTGAAAGAAATATTGCTTATTCAGTAGTTACAAAAAGTGATATATTTTATACAGAATTAGATTATGAACAGGCTCAAAAGCCTTGTAAAATGCTACAAAAGCATAAAATTGATTGGCATTTTATCTCAAAATCGATGCTTTTTTAGATATTTCAATAAAAACCATAAAACACATACTTCATCCATAATTCCGTGAAAATGGTGAAATACCCCACATAAATTAGGGATTCCTGTTTCATTTCATCACATTGACACATTTTGCAAAACTTTTGGGGTAATAAAGTTTTGACATATCAATTTTGCGTGCTATTTATACTTGCCATGTTCAACCACAAAGGTATTTCGCATGGCATACGACGTTCCCAACACTACTGCTCATCATTATACAAATGGTACAAAGCCAGCCCGCGTAGCTCACGCTGTTAAAGCAAAAGAAAGTCCAGCAGACAGTTTTATCAAATGGACAGGCAATCGTGGTGTAGACATTGAACAATTTACCGCAAAATTAGAAAGAATGTCTTTGTCAAGAAGTGCTAGCAGATGTGCAAGATACGTACGTATTGCTCTACAATCCGCAGGTGCGAATATCTTTAATAATCCTGTAGCAGCATCAGATTGGGGTCCAACGCTAGAATCTGTTGGATATAGAAAGATTAATCCTCAGTTTGATAATCCACAAGTCGGTGACATTTATATTATTCATCGTACCGCAAAACATCGTTATGGTCATATCGCAGGTTATACACCATCAGGTTGGATTTCTGACTATCGCCAAGACACTCACGCAGTGTACCGTGACCCGAACGTAAGCTATAGCTACTATCGTTTAAGTTAATTTCTAGTTTTAAAATTTATCGTGCAAATTGTTATACCTCGCTTATTATTATATTTTGCCAAGTTCTTGTAATGCCTAGCAAAATTGAATATTTTGAATATTCGTGGCAAGCCAGTTATAGCTTTGAATCATAAAAAATATTTTGCACAACAAAAAAGCGACTTATTTAAGTCGCTTTTATTTTTCCAGTTTTTATTTATAAATTATTCAAAACTACTCTCTAATTCTTCTAGTTCCATCATCCATTCCAACATTTGTTCTTCTAACGTGGCAAGTTGTTGATTTTGGCTGTTTTGTTCATTCATAATGTTGAGTAGATCGTTTTTGCGTTCTGCGTCGTATAAGCTGTTGTCAGTCAGTTGTTGCTCAATATCTTTGAGTTTGGCTTGGATTTTTTCGATTTTCTGTTCATTTTGCTCAATCTTTTTACGAATTGGACGGGTCATTTCACGACGACGAGCAGCTTCTTTGCGATCGGCTTCTTTATCGACTTTTTGTGGTTTATTTTCTACTGAAGAAGTAGCATTTTCGGCGACTGATGCTGTCTTTTGTTGTGCATCTTTATTTTGTGCGTTTTGTTGATTGAGCATTTCCTGACGGGCTTGACGCAACCATTGTGCATAATCTTGCAAATCGCCATCAAATTCAGTCACTTTACCATCATGTACCAACAGTAATTCATCACATACCGCACTGATAAGCTGGCGTTCGTGCGAGACCAGCACCACCGCCCCTTCAAAATCTTGCAATGCCATACTCAAGGCATGACGCATATCCAAGTCCAAATGGTTAGTTGGCTCGTCTAGTATTAACACGTTTGGACGTTGCCAAACAATCAATGCTAACGCCAATCGGGCACGTTCACCCCCCGAGAATTTATCGCAAATGGTATCCATGCGTTCACCATTAAAGCCAAATCCACCCAAAAAGGCACGCAAACTGGCTTCACTAATGCTTTTATCAGCGATACGAGCCAATTGCAACATCGGTGTAGCTTGATTATCAAGGCTATCCATCTGATGTTGATTAAAATAGCCAATATTGAGTAATTCTGACGCTTTACGTTCGCCTGCCAATAATGGCAAATCACCGACCAATGATTTAATCAAGGTTGATTTACCAGCACCATTCATACCCAGCAAACCTAAACGGGTATTTGGGGTGATTTGTAAATTAATCTTTTTGGCAATGCTTTTGTCACGACTATAGCCGATTTCCGCTTGGCTTAAAGACAGTAACGGTGAACTCATTTTACTTGGTTCACGAAAGCTAAAGCTAAATGGATTATCTACATGTGCAGGGGCAAGCTGTTGCATCCGTTCCAATTGCTTGATACGGCTTTGGGCTTGACGTGCTTTAGTGGCTTTTGCTTTAAAACGGTCGATAAATTTTTGTAAATGGGCTTTAGTTTCTTGTTGTTTTTCATAGGCTTGCTGTTGCTGTGCCAAGCGTTCACTACGAATCACTTCAAAGCTAGAATAATTGCCTGTATATAGTGTCAATTCACCATTTTCGATATGTAAAATGTGGTCGGTCACCGCATCCAAAAAGTCACGGTCATGTGAAATCAAAATCAAAGTACCTTGATAACGATTAAGCCAATCTTCGAGCCATAAAATCGCATCCAAATCCAAATGGTTGGTTGGTTCATCCAATAATAATAAATCCGAACGGCTCATCAGCGTGCGTGCCAAATTCAAACGCATCCGCCAACCACCCGAAAAACTTTGTACAGTATGTTCAATTTGTTGATTACTAAAACCGAGACCTGATAACAGTTGTGCGGCTTTGGCTGGTGCGGTATAGCCTTGGATTTCATCAAAGCGTCCGTGTAAATGGGCTAATTCATCTACGCTTAATTGTTCTGGTTGTGCTAATTGTTGTTGGATTGTCCAATATTCTTCATCACCTGACAAAACAAAATCTAAGGCTTTAAGATCCAAAGCTTCGATTTCTTGTGCCATGTGTGCCACGGTCCAATGTTGCGGGCGAATCAGCTCACCAACATCAGGTTGTAAATGCCCTAATAATCCTGCAAAAAGTGATGACTTCCCTGCACCATTGACGCCCGTTAAGCCGACTTTCCAACCGTGATGTAGTTGTAAGGTGGCTTTTTCAAATAAAGCACGGCTACCACGGCGTAAGCTGAGATTTTGCAATTGAATCATGGTGATGTCATCGTTGTTATTTCGGATGCAGTATTGTAAATTGATTGGTGAGAGATAACAAATGTTCTGCACATTTATCAAGTTTTAAAAGACAAAATCTTTTTAATCCTACGCTTAACTAACTAACAAACTTAAACAACACCACGCTAAATGCCAATACACCCATGCCTGTCACCAATCCATAGACCGTTTCATGCCCTTGTGCATAACGCTTGGCGGCAGGCAACAATTCATCCAGTGCCAAAAACACCATCACACCACCAATCATACCAAACACCGTACCATATACCGTCGGACTCATAAACGGTGCCAAGATGCTATAACCAATCAATGCACCAACTGGCTCTGCCAGACCTGATACAAAACTTGCCCCCAGTGCCAATTTCTTATTTTGTGTTGCCATATAAATTGGAATAGCGATGGCAATACCTTCGGGAATGTTATGAATCGCAATCGCAACTGCCAAAGGCACACCCAAGCTTGTACCTTCTAATGTCGCAAAAAATGTCGCCAAACCTTCTGGAAAATTATGTGCAGTAATGGCGAATAAAGTCAGCAATCCCATACGATACAGCTTTTGGCTTGGCTGATTTTTAACATCATCTATAGAAATGGTTTCATGCGGATTGGGTACAAAGCGGTCTAATAAAATCACCGCAAAAATACCTAAAAATAACGCAACCGTAGCATAAGCAAAACCAAATTGCTCACCATAAGCTTCACTAAATGAATGAATAGATTTATTCAGAATCTCAGTCAAAGACACATAAATCATCGCTCCAGCCGCAAAGGCCAAACCAAAAGACAGCAGACGTGGACTTGGCTGTTTGAAGAATAGTACAATTGCACCGCCTATCACTGTTGCTAGACTGGCTAGAATGGTTACGGTAAATGCAATCATGACTTGTGGAGAGGAAAAATCCATTGTGTAGAAACTCTTTTAAATGAGAATTATTCTCAATAATTATAAATAGAATCGCTTTATTATACAACAACAAAATACAGATATTCTTTGATGAGGCAAAAATAAAGCAACCCGAAAGTTGCTGTATTTTTTGAGGTAAAATTAATTTTTCATTACTTTGCTTAGGGCTAGGCCTAAGATAAAACCAACAATCGCTGGTAATATCCAACCCAAACCTGAGCTATATAAAGGTAGGATTTCAGATAGACGTGCATCAATATTCATAATCAATGCTGTATCTGAGCCTTCAAGCATCTTGTGTAGCGTTTTCCAACCATCAATAATTGCAAAGAATGAAGTGAATAAAATCGTCGTCATATAAACGATGCGTTTACCGCCAAATAAATTATTCAAAAATGCAAGTGCAATGATAGCAATAGTCAGTGGATACAATAGCATCAAGGCAGGGATAGAAAACTTAATGATATTACTTAAGCCAAAGTTTGCAAATACAAACGATGAAATAGAGAAAATCAATACCCATTTGTGATAGGACAGACTAGGAACCAAGCGATTGAAATACTCACCACACGCAGTGATCAAGCCAATCGACGTCGATAAACATGCCAATAACACGATCAAAGCTAAGATCAATTTACCAAAAGTACCGAAGTAATGATTTGCACTGCCTGACAATACTAATGCACCAGTATCTTGCATACCGATACCCGCTACACTTGTCGCACCCATATAGCCAATCAATACATACACCACTGCCAAACATGCTGCTGCCACAAAACCTGCTTTGGCAGTCAAACCAAGTACTTTACTCTTGTCCGTTACGCCCATGCCACGTACCGCTTCAATCACGATAATCGCAAACACTAATGATGCCAAAGCATCCATTGTGCCGTAACCTTCAACCAAGCCTTTAACAAAAGCCCCTTCAACAAAATCCTTATTCGGTGCTTGCAAATCACCCATCGGTGCAATCGCTGCATAACCTGCCAAGATGACAATCGCCACCAATAATGCTGGTGTCAAGATCTTACCAATACGATCGACCAACTTGCCTGGAGAAATGGAGAACCAGTAACTGATACCAAAAAATGCGATACAGAATGCAAATAAGCCAATTTTTTTGCCACTCTCACTCACATCACCTAAAAAAGGCAACACGCCAATTTCATAAGAAACTGTTGCAGTACGTGGTGTCGCAAAAAATGGACCGATCGCCAAATACAACATCACAGCAAATAGCACACCATACCAAGGTGCAACACGAGATGCCAAATCTTGTACATCATGTGAGCCAGAATAACCAATTGCGATGACACCAAGCAAAGGTAAACCTACGCCCGTAATCAAAAATCCAGCCAGTGCAGTAAAGATTTCACTACCTGCTTGCTGACCCATGCCTGCTGGAAAGATCAGGTTACCTGCACCAAAAAAAAGTGCAAAGAGCATTAGACCAGTCGCTATAAATGTAGCGGTTGGTACTTTATTGTTTTCCATTCGGAAATACCTCTAAATCGTCTGTTAACGCATTATATTTTCGATGAAAATTGTCGTTAAGACAGAAATTTTCAAAAGAACAACCGATTGTTGATGAAATGTAAATAAAAGTCAAATAATGTTTTGGCTTGGTAATAATTATTATTTTTTATAACTCACATTTATGTTTAAAATATATAAACAAATAGATGTAGATAGAATAGACCTCTTTCGAAAATGTAAATTTAGCGATTAACTTGCCAATTTATAAATCCTGCCACTAATTTCATTCTCAA
>NZ_JBHFHK010000052.1:0-16972 GCF_041928215.1 Hubeiibacter jixunmingi
ATTTTTGCCCATTGGGCATCAGTAAGTGTTAGTCTATTCATATAATCAGAATAACTGATTTTCTTTGTATGTCAACATACCCTAATAGAAAATGAAATCTGCTATGACACAACACACCACATTAAAAATGCGGCGGAATATTACTGATCGGATCAAACGGTGCAATGCCGTCAGACAAGTCAGCTTGCTCAACTCTGTGGTATAATACTTGCATTTGATGTTGCAAATCGACAATCTGTTGATTTTGCTCTGCCACTTGGTTATTGAGCTGTTCCACCAAATCATCCAAAAAGGTGATTCGCATTTGTAAATCAGCCAATACTTGTTGCATATCGACGTCATCTGCCGTATTTGCCACTTTTTTTTGAGAATCTGTCATGTCATATATTACCCTAAAAGATGTACAACTTGCCTTTGGTGGCCCTGCCCTATTGGACAATGCCAATTTTACCCTAGAACGTGGCGAACGAGTATGTTTAATTGGGCGAAATGGCGAAGGAAAATCCACTTTACTCAAATTAATCGCAGGTGAATTGGTCGCTGATCAAGGCGAAGTCATGATGCAAAATGGCTTAAGCGTAGCGATGTTGGCACAAGATGTCCCAATGGACAGCGGACGTGTGGCAGATATTGTGGCAGATGGTGCAGGTGAAGTCGCTCAAGTATTGAAACGCTATCATGATGCGACACAAGCGTGTATTGCAGGTGATGATCAAGCCTGTGAATTGATGGGTGATTTGCAACACAAACTCGATCAAATGAACGGTTGGGCATTGGAAAATCAAGTCAATTTGATTTTGAGTAAAATGGGCTTGGATGGCGATGCCGATTTAGCCAGTTTGTCGGGTGGTCGTAAACGCCGTGTGCTATTGGCTCGGGCATTACTCACCCAACCCGATATTCTACTGTTAGACGAGCCGACCAACCATTTGGACGTAGAAAGCATTGAATGGCTTGAAAATTTTCTCTTAGAACAAAATAATTTAACCTTATTATTTATTTCGCATGACCGTAGTTTTGTCGATAAATTATCCACCCGTATTGTGGAATTAGACCGTGGGCAATTGCGTGGTTTTGAAGGCAATTATTCACGTTATTTGGAATTAAAAGCCCAACAGTTAGAAGCAGAAGAAAAACAAAATGCTTTATTTGACAAGAAATTAGCCGAAGAAGAAGCATGGATTCGCCAAGGTATCAAAGCTCGTCGTACGCGTAATGAAGGGCGTGTACGTGCCTTAAAAGCCTTGCGTGAAGAGTCTAAAGCTCGCCGTTTTCAACAAGGTAAAGCCAATATGGCTATGCAAGATGCACAGCGTTCGGGCAAATTGGTCTTTGATATTGAACATTTGGGCGTGCAATTTGATGATAAAGTATTGATTAAAGATTTTTCTACTGTGGTGATGCGTGGCGACCGTATTGCCTTGATTGGTGACAATGGTGTCGGTAAAACCAGTTTAATCAAAGCCATTTTGGGTGATTTACCGCATACAGGCACAGTCAAAACAGGGACGCAATTAGACATTGCTTATTTTGACCAATTACGCCATCAATTGGATTTGGAAAAATCAGTAGCGGATAACGTGGCAGAAGGTGCGGATTTTGTGGAGATTAACGGACAAAAACGCCATATCTTAAGTTATTTGCAAGATTTCTTATTTGCCCCAGAGCGTGCCAGAACACCTGTCAAAGCCTTATCAGGTGGTGAACGAAATCGCATTTTATTGGCAAAATTATTACTCAAACCGTCCAATTTAATGATTATGGACGAACCAACCAATGATTTGGACATGGTGACTTTGGAATTATTGGAAGACTTATTATCACAATATCAAGGCACTTTGCTGTTAATTAGCCATGACCGTGCATTTGTAGATAATGTGGTGACATCGACTTGGGTATTTGATGGTAAAGGCAATATTGCTGAATATATTGGCGGTTATCAAGATTATTTACAGCAACGTCCTGTAGAAAAAATCGAAAAAGTGGAAAAGCCAAAAACTGAAAAATCTGAGGCGAAACCACAATCCAATCTTGCTCAAACATCCCAAACTCAACCTGAAGTCAAGAAGCGTAAACTCAGCAATAAAGAACAACGTGAACTAGACGCATTGCCTTTGGAAATTGAAGAATTGGAAATTGAGCAAGCCGATTTGCAACAAAAACTGGCAGATGGTTCGTGGTTTGTCACTGATGTTAATGCTGCCACGCAAGCATCGGAACGCTTGGCTGAGATTGAAATATTATTATTGGAAAAATTAGACCGTTGGGCGGAATTAGAGTAATCTTTTTGGCTTTGATGTAAGTCAGGCTTGATTTTGAGATGTGCCTTAAAATTAAGCCCAATTGTATTAGGTTATTGTGATAGTTACAACGTCGTACCATAACGACGAGCCATTGCAATGCCCTGCTCAATACTTAAAGCTTCAGCATCGTTTAAGCGGTCTTGATAACAAATCGCCCCATCACGAAAAATCAAACATTCATTGACCGATAATTGCTGCCATATTTCAGTGCTCGTCAATGGAATGGTAGCAAATACCGTGACACGGTCATGAGCGGTGGTCACATCAGCAAAGTTAATTGCCACTTCATGGTCTGACAATACCGCTTCGCCAAAAGGTGCTTGGCGTGTGAGATAAAACAGCAAACTACTGGCATATGCCAATTGCCAATTACCATTAGACAATAAACAATTAAATAAGCCATGTTTGGCAAATTCACGGCATTGCTCAGTTAAAAAGGCAAATAATTGGCTGTCTTGTGGCTTTTTGGGGAATTTTTGTTTTAATTGATTAAGCAAATAACAAAATACTCGTTCTGAGTCAGTATTGCCTACAGCTTGATAATGTGAAAAATCCTGTTGTGCCGATTGTTGAATTTTGGCTAAAAAATCACGATTCATTTGTCCATTATGGGCAAAAACCCACTGCTCACCCCACAGTTCACGCACGAATGGATGAGTATTGGCAAGACAACGATTGCCCTGTGTGGCTTTACGAATATGTGCCACCACGTTTAACGCACGGATTGGGTAATTGCCAATCAAATCAGCAATCGGGGATAAATGGCTCGGTTTATCATCATGAAAAACTCGCAACCCTACGCCACAATCACTTTGTTCAAAAAATGCAATGCCAAATCCATCTTCGTGATGGTCGGTCAATCCGCCCCTTGCTCTAAAGCCTTGAAAACTAAAATGAATATCAGTTGGAACATTACAGTTCATACCGAGCAATTGGCACATCTTGGGCAGGACCTATTTTTGACATTCAGGTTAGTATAGCCCAAAGCGATGATTGGCTAAAGTGCATTGTGACAATTTATACTTTATCGGATTTTCAATCTTTTATATAATAAAATTCTATTTTGTATGACACGAGTATTGCATGTCTCAACAACACACCCACGCTCGCCCACATTTTCAATGGGCATTTTTATTGCCACAATATTGGGGAATTTGGTTGGGTGTATTGATTTTACGTACATTGACATTGCTACCATGGACATTGCAACGCTATTTGGCTTATGGCTTGGCGAAATTGGCTTGGGCAACGCTAAAATCTCGTAAAAAAACCACCTTACGCAATCTAGAACTATGTTTTCCTGAATGGTCAGTTGGCTATCGTGAACAGCAAGGTTATCAAGTCTTTGTCGATATGATGCTGGGTTTATTTGAGACCTTAAATGCATGGTATAAGCCAACATGGTTTACAGGGCGGGTAAATATTGATGGTTTAGAAGCTTTACAGCAAGCTCAACAAGATGGCTCAGGTATCATTTTATTGGGTTCGCATAGCACCTTGTTGGATGCTGGTGGTTATATCTGCAGTCAATTTTTTGACCCTGATGTGGTGTATCGCCCGCAAAATAATCCGCTACTAGATTGGCTGATTTATTCTGCAAGAGAGCCGATTTATGGCACGCAAATTGACCATGATGATATGCGTTTTTTGATTAAACGGCTGCGTGATGGGCATATCGTTTGGTATTCACCTGATCAAGATTTTGGTTTAAAACAAGGCGTGATGGCTGATTTTTTTGGTGTGCCTGCTGCCAGTGTTACCGCACAACGTCGTCTTGCCAAAGCAGGACGCACCAAAGTAATGTCGGTACATTTTTATCGAATTGGTGAAATTGAGCCACGTTATCAGATTAATATTGAGCCCGAATTAGCCCATTATCCAAGTAATGATGAAGTCGCAGATGCGACACGCGTCAATCAACTATTAGAAATGCAATTACGTCGTGTACCGACGCAATGGATGTGGTTTCACCGTCGTTTTAAGACTCGTCCAGAAGGCGAACCTAGTTTGTATTAATAGCGTGTGTATTTCCAAAATCCTTGGTCATTTTGATTTCAATCATTGAACAGATTTCATTTTCTTGACATAGCCAATAATCATAGCTCATTTTCTTTAATCAAAAATAAAGCCCTATCCTGAGATAGGGCTTTATGTTATCAATTATTTTTCAGTTTTTGACCAGATGAATTACAAATCTTGAAAAGCATCGGTTAGTGCATCAGTCAAAGCCTGATCGACATCAGAATAGTCATTCGCTGCAGCTTCTTTATCTGCAAGCTCTGCTTCTTGACGACGACGCTCTAAGTGATACGCTAGACCAGTACCTGCTGGAATCAGACGACCCACAACAACGTTTTCCTTCAAGCCACGTAAATCATCTTCTTTACCTGTTACTGCTGCTTCGGTCAAGACACGAGTTGTTTCTTGGAACGATGCGGCAGAGATAAATGAATCAGTCGATAACGATGCTTTGGTGATACCCATCAATTGACGTTCAAACTTCGCTGGGAATTTGTTCTGTGCATTCAAGACTTGGTTTTCTTGCATTACACGGATATAGTCCACTTGCTCGCCTTTGATAAAGCTAGAATCGCCACCATCGGTGATTTCAACTTTACGCAACATCTGACGTACAATCACTTCGATATGTTTATCGTTGATTTTTACGCCTTGTAAACGGTAAACGTCTTGAACTTCATTCACGATGTAGTTGGTTAATGCCACTTCGCCTTTTAAGCGTAAAATATCATGTGGATTCTGTGGACCATCAGAGATCACTTCACCACGTTCTACACGCTCGCCTTCGAACATGTTGATTTGACGCCATTTTGGAATCAATTCTTCATAGATTTCGCTACCGTCTTCAGGCGTAATCACCAAACGGTTTTTACCTTTGGTTTCTTTACCAAAGCTAACGATACCGCTCACTTCTGCCAAGATTGCATGCTCTTTTGGTCGACGTGCTTCAAACAAGTCAGCAACTCGTGGCAAACCACCGGTAATATCGCGTGTACGTGAACTTTCTTGTGGCACACGACCAATTACATCACCCACGCCAATAATTGCACCATCACGCATTTGGATCGTGGTATTTTGTGGCAAGAAATAGAATTTCTCTTCGCCATCTTTGGTATCAATCACGATCGCTGGACGCAAGTCTTTACCTGATGCTGGACGCGCACTCACTGGCAAGATTTGAGTCGATGTTGAGCCTGTCATTTCATCAGTACGGATTGTCGCAGTAATACCATCCACGATTTGCGAGAAGCGTGCTTTACCACTGACTTCTGTCACGATTGGATGGGTATGCGGATCCCAAGTTGCAATGATGTCGCCAGATGTCACTTTCGCACCATCTTCTAACAACACTGACGCACCATAAGGCACTTGATAACGTTCACGCTCACGACCAAGCTCATCCGTTACACCGATTTCACTAGAACGTGAAATGACAACCAAATGACCTTTATCGTGTTTTACAGTTTTCATGCTATGGAAACGCACTGAACCTGTATTTTTCACCTGAATGTTACTGACCGCAGATGTACCACTCGCTGTACCACCCACGTGGAACGTACGCATGGTTAACTGTGTACCTGGTTCACCGATTGACTGTGCTGCCATAACACCCACAGATTCACCTGGATTCACCAAATGACCACGTGCCAAGTCACGACCATAACACTTCGCACACACACCAAAGTCAGATTCACAGTTTACTACTGAACGCACTTTGACTTCGTCCACACCTGATTCTTCAATCTCTTGTGCAATACGTTCGTCGATAAATGTATTACGTGGATACAAAATTTCGCCTGTAGCAGGAACGATAATATCGGTTGCAACCACACGACCCAAGATACGCTCACGTAATGATTCGATTACGTCACCGCCTTGGATTAATGGCGTCATCACCAAGCCATCCAACGTACCACAGTCAGATTGCGTAATTACCAAGTCTTGTGCTACGTCAACCAAACGACGTGTCAAATAACCTGAGTTCGCAGTTTTCAATGCGGTATCGGCAAGACCTTTACGTGCACCGTGTGTAGAAATAAAGTACTGTAATACGGTCAAACCTTCACGGAAGTTCGCTTTAATCGGGGTTTCAATAATCGAGCCGTCCGGCTTAGTCATCAAACCACGCATACCTGCAAGCTGACGAATCTGTTGTGCACTACCACGGGCACCAGAGTCTGCCATCATATAGATACTGTTGAACGATTTTTGCTTCTCTTCTTCGCCTTGTTTGTTGGTGACAACATCAAAAGACAAGTTATCCATCATCGCTTTTGCAACGTGGTCATTGATACGTTTCCAAATATCGACCACTTTGTTGTAGCGTTCGCCTGCAGTCACAAAACCTTGTTTGAACTGATCTTCAATGCTACGCACTTCAATTTCAGCTTTTTCAATGATTTCATGTTTGGTTGGCGGAATTACCATGTCTTCTAAGCCCACAGATACACCTGAGCGTGTCGCTTGACGGAAGCCCAAATACATCAATTGGTCAGCGAAGATTACCGAATCTTTTAGACCCAATTTACGGTAGCAAGTGTTGATCAATTTAGAGATGTTTTTCTTGTTCATCTCGGTATTGACCATTTCAAAGCTTAAGCCTTCTGGTACAACTTCCCACAATAAGCAACGACCTGGTGTAGTGTCTACAACCATAGTTTCTTTAATGCGTTCACCTTCTTCAGTGATCACAGTTTGATGTACACGTACTTTTACGCGTGCATGCATCGCCACTTGAGCTGTTGCCAAAGCACGGTTTACTTCCGCAGTGTCCGCAAACACCATGCCTTCACCTTTGGCATTGATGGCTTCACGCGTGATGTAGTACAGACCCAAGACCACGTCCTGAGATGGTACGATAATCGGCTCACCGTTGGCAGGTGACAAGATGTTGTTGGTTGACATCATCAAGGCACGTGCTTCAAGCTGTGCTTCCAAGGTTAATGGTACGTGTACCGCCATTTGGTCACCGTCAAAGTCGGCGTTAAATGCTGTACATACCAATGGGTGTAAACGAATCGCTTTACCTTCGATCAACACTGGTTCAAACGCTTGTAAGCCCAAACGGTGCAGTGTTGGTGCACGGTTCAACATCACTGGATGCTGACGAATCACGTTAGCGAGTACGTCCCACACTTCTGGGGTTTCACGCTCAACCATTTTCTTGGCAGCTTTAATCGTGGTTGCTTGACCAGATGCTTGTAATTTGGCAAAAATAAACGGCTTAAATAATTCTAATGCCATCTTTTTCGGCAAACCACATTGGTGCAAACGTAAAGTAGGACCTACGGTAATGACCGAACGACCAGAATAATCGACACGCTTACCGAGCAAGTTTTGACGGAAACGACCTTGCTTACCTTTGATCATGTCAGCAAGTGATTTTAATGGACGCTTGTTTGAACCCGTAATAGCACGACCACGACGACCGTTGTCTAACAAGGCATCAACAGATTCTTGCAACATACGTTTTTCGTTACGTACAATGATATCTGGTGCAACCAAGTCTAATAAACGTTTTAAACGGTTGTTACGGTTGATGACACGACGGTACAAATCATTCAAATCTGAAGTCGCAAAACGACCGCCTTCAAGTGGTACCAATGGACGTAAGTCTGGTGGTAACACTGGCAATACGTTCATCACCATCCATTCAGGTTTGTTGTTGGAATCTTTAAACGCTTCCATCAATTTCAAACGCTTAGATGATTTTTTCAACTTGGTTTCAGATGTCGTTTGTGGAATTTCTTCACGCAAACGAGAAATTTCTGCTTCTAAGTCGATGTCTTTTAAAAGATCTTGAACCGCTTCTGCACCCATTTTGGCTGCGAATTCGTCACCGTATTCTTCCAAAGCATTGAAGTATTCTTCATCGTTCAATAACTGATATTTTTCCAAGGTAGTCATACCTGGATCAGTGACAACGTATGATTCAAAATACAATACGCGTTCGATATCACGCAAAGTCATATCAAGTAATAAACCGATACGGCTTGGTAAAGATTTTAAGAACCAAATATGGGCAACAGGCGATGCCAATTCGATATGACCCATGCGATCACGACGAACTTTGGCAGTAGTGACTTCTACGCCACATCTGTCACAAATCACGCCTTTGTATTTCATACGCTTGTATTTACCACACAAGCATTCATAGTCTTTTACTGGACCAAAGATTTTGGCACAGAACAAACCATCACGTTCTGGTTTAAAAGTACGATAGTTGATGGTTTCAGGCTTTTTCACTTCACCGTGCGACCACGAACGGATGACATCTGGTGATGCCAAGCCAATGCGAATACGATCAAACTCTAAAGGTACATGACCATCAGCATCAGTTTTTTTACCGATGATATTCAATAAGTCTTTCAATTTTTCTCTCCGTAAACCGAGCAGCAGACCAGTACTGACTCGGCTGGTTGAAAACGATTATCTTTTGGTTAATTTGAACCGTATTGCTTAGTCGCCGTTTTTCAATTCAATATTGATTGCCAATGAACGAATCTCTTTGGTCAATACGTTGAACGATTCTGGCATGCCTGGATCCATATAATGGTGACCATCTACAATGTTCTTATAGATACGAGTACGACCTTCAACGTCATCCGACTTCACCGTCAACATTTCTTGCAAGGTATATGCAGCGCCATACGCTTCTAATGCCCAGACCTCCATCTCACCGAAACGCTGACCACCGAATTGAGCACGACCGCCCAATGGTTGTTGCGTCACTAATGAGTAAGAACCAGTAGAACGGGCGTGCATCTTGTCATCAACCAAGTGGTTCAATTTCAACATGTACATATAACCTACGGTTACAGGACGGTCGAATTTGTCACCAGTACGACCATCATACAAGTCCATTTGACCTGTACGAGAATAGTCGGCAAGCTCAAGTAATTCTTTGATTTGACCTTCTTCAGCACCATCAAACACTGGTGTTGCCAAAGGTACGCCGCCACGCAAGTTACCTGCAAGTTTGATGACTTCATCATCGCTCAAGCTATTTAGGTCTTCTTGCTCGCCACCCACTTTGTTGTAAATCTTGTCTAAGAATACACGCAAATCAGCGATAGCACGTTGTTGCTTGATCATCTTGTCGATTTGTTCACCTAAACCTTTGGCTGCTAAGCCAAGGTGAGTTTCCAAAATCTGACCCACGTTCATACGTGATGGTACGCCTAGTGGGTTTAATACCACATCAACTGGCTCACCATTGGCATCATGTGGCATGTCTTCTACTGGTAAGATGTTTGATACAACACCCTTGTTACCATGACGACCCGCCATCTTATCACCAGGTTGGATACGACGTTTTACTGCCAAATACACTTTCACAACTTTCAACACGCCATGTGTCAATTCGTCGCCTTGTGCAATTTTGCGTTTTTTCTCAGCGAATTTCTCGTCAATTTCAGTACTTTTTTCATTCAAGAACACTAAAATTTGTGATAAACGCTCAGCAATATCTTCGTCACTTGGTTGGATTTCTTTCAAATCAACCAATTCAAGTGTGCTTAACAAATCTGCTGACAATTTATCGCCACGCTTAGTACCGCCACCGCCATTTGAGCTTTGACCAGTCAATAAACGAACGATACGCTCACGTGCTGCTTCTTCAAAGATTTTGAATTCTTCTTTCAAGTCTTTGCGATAAGCATCAAGCTGTGCTTTTTCAATTGCCAAAGCACGTTCATCTTTTTCCACGCCATCACGGGTAAAGACTTGTACGTCAATCACTGTACCTTTAGTACCTGATGGTACACGTAAAGATGAGTCTTTTACGTCAGCAGCTTTTTCACCAAAGATAGCACGTAACAATTTTTCTTCTGGGGTAAGTTGTGTTTCACCTTTTGGTGTCACTTTACCGACCAAGATATCACCCGCAGTCACTTCAGCACCGATATAAACAATACCTGATTCATCCAGTTTGTTTAATGCCACTTCACCGACGTTTGGAATATCGGCTGTGATTTCTTCTTGACCCAATTTGGTATCACGTGCCACACAAGACAGTTCTTGAATGTGGATTGAGGTTAAACGGTCTTCTTGTACTACACGCTCAGATAATAAGATCGAGTCCTCGAAGTTATAACCGTTCCACGTCATGAACGCGACACGCATATTTTGACCGAGTGCCAATTCACCTAAATCGGTAGAAGGACCATCCGCCAAAATATCGCCACGTGCAACGACATCACCTTGATTGACAATAATGTTTTGGTTAATACACGTGTTTTGGTTTGAACGGGTGTATTTGATCAAGTTGTAGATATCTACACCTGCTTCACCAGCAACCATTTCATCTTCATTCACACGAATCACTACACGAGATGCATCAACATAGTCGATTTTACCACCACGTTTCGCTACCACACACACACCAGAGTCACGTGCTACATGGCGTTCCATACCCGTACCGACCAACGGCTTATCAGCACGCAAAGTAGGTACAGCCTGACGTTGCATGTTCGAACCCATCAATGCACGGTTTGCGTCATCGTGTTCAAGGAATGGAATCAATGATGCTGCAACAGAAACAACCTGCTGTGGTGATACGTCCATATGCGTTACGCTTTCTGGTGGCATCATCACAAATTCGCCTTGATAACGTACACTAACCGCTTCATCAGTAAAGCGACCTTCGCCATCGATTGGTGAGTCTGCTTGTGCAATGACTGTACCGACTTCTTCAATCGCTGATAGATATTCGATATCTTCAGTCACTTGACCATCAACTACACGGCGATAAGGTGTTTCTAAGAAACCAAAATTGTTAGTCTTCGCATATACAGAAAGCGAGTTAATCAAACCAATGTTTGGACCTTCAGGCGTTTCAATTGGACAAACACGACCATAATGCGTTTGGTGTACGTCACGTACCTCAAAGCCTGCACGCTCACGGGTCAAACCACCTGGACCTAATGCAGAAATACGACGTTTGTGAGTAATCTCTGACAATGGGTTGTTTTGATCCATAAACTGTGACAATTGGCTGGCACCAAAGAATTCTTTGATTGCTGCTGCCACTGGCTTAGCATTGATCAAATCTTGTGGTGACAAATTATCAGTTTCTGCTTGGTTCAAACGTTCTTTCACAGCACGTTCTACTCGCACTAAACCAACACGGAATTGGTTTTCAGTCATCTCACCAACAGAACGAATACGACGGTTACCTAAGTGGTCGATATCGTCCACTTCGCCTTTACCGTTACGGATTTCTACCAATGTTTTTACTACATCAATGATATCTTCATTTGATAAGATACCTTCGACTTGACGTGATTTGTGATCTGTACCCACTTCGTAAGGACGACCCAAACGACGGTTAAACTTCATACGACCCACAGGCGATAAATCATAACGCTCTGGGCTGAAGAACAAGTTGTTGAATAAGTTTTCAGCAGCTTCTTTGGTTGGTGGCTCGCCTGGACGCATTACTTTGTAGATTTCTACCAAAGCTTCGTCACGTTCTTGAACCGTATCAGCACGCAAAGTATCGGCAATGTACGAACCACGATCGATATCGTTAGTAAACAAGATATTAAATTTCTTGATACCTGCTTCAGCAATTTTCACCAAAATATCATGACTGATCAAAGTGTTCGCAGGAAGGATGTCACCATTTTTGAGTTCAAGATTTTCAGCAGTAATACGCTCGTACAAATATTCATCCGGCACAGACAATTTGTTAATGCCGGCAGCTTCGATTTCACGCACATGACGTGCATTGATACGCTTACCTTGTTCTACCAAGACTTTGCCATTATTGTCCTCAATATCGAACTGTGCGATTTCACCACGTAGACGCTCTGGTACAAGGTCAAGCTGGTAGCTACCCATGTCCACATAAACTGGTACTTTTTCATAGAACATATCTAAAATTTGTTCTGTACCATAATTTAGAGCACGCAAAATCACTGATGCAAGTAATTTACGACGACGGTCAATACGTACATACAGTAAATCTTTCGCATCAAATTCAAAATCTAACCATGAGCCACGGTAAGGAATGATACGTGCTGAGTACAATACTTTGCTACTAGAATGGGTTTTACCCTTGTCGTGATCAAAGAACACACCTGGTGAACGATGTAATTGCGATACAATCACACGCTCAGTACCATTAATTACAAATGTACCGTTTTCAGTCATCAATGGGATCTCACCCATATAAACTTCTTGTTCACGCACATCTTTGATGGCTTTGCTATCGCGGTCACGCAAAATCAAACGGATTTTGACACGCATCGGTGCAGCGAAAGTTGAACCACGCAAAATACATTCACGTACATCAAATTCAGGTTTGCCCAGTTGATATTCCACAAATTCTAAGGCTGCATTGCCAGAATAGCTCTCTATCGGAAATACTGAACGGAAGGCAGATTGCAAGCCTACATCTTCGCGTTGTTTCACTGGTGTGCCATCTTGTAAAAAGTCACGGTACGAATCTACTTGAATAGAAAGTAGATACGGAACGTCCATGACTTGGGGCAACTTACCAAAATTTTTACGTATCCGCTTTTTCTCGGTATATGAATATGCCATTGTATTCCTCGACGTTTGAGCAATGTGTTTCGCCTGCAGAACGAAACTTTGAGCCTAAAAAAAAGAGCAGTAGAATGTGACAAAAGTTTATAAAGACCAAAAATTAAACACAATGTGCCAATTTTCTATAAAATTTGTCTAAAAAACCTAACACTCAGGGTGAAATATTTAGCAATATTTTCCAACATTTTTGGTTAAAAATATGGCTAAATATTTAATTGTATTAAAATAAATCAGCTTTAATTTCAAGACCAAGTTATTTCACACAGCGCAAGCCTTTTATTGTAACGCAAAAAGGCTGATGACCCAAGAGTCACCAGCCATTTTTGGAGTTGGTCTAAAAAGACCAACCCCCCTTAAATTATTTAAGGGTAACTGTAGCACCAGCTTCTTCAAGTTTCTTCTTAAGTTCTTCGCCTTCTTCTTTAGAAACGCCTTCCTTAAGAACTGCAGGAGCGCCTTCAACCAAGTCTTTCGCTTCTTTCAAGCCAAGACCAGTTGCTTCACGTACTGCTTTGATTACGCCTACTTTGTTTGCACCGAAGCTAGTCAACTCAACGTTGAACTCTGTTTGCTCTTCAGCAACAGCTGCAGTCGCAGGACCAGCAGCAACTGCAACAGCAGCAGCAGATACGTTAAATTTTTCTTCGAAAGCAGAAATCAATTCAACCAATTCAAGAACTGTTTTTTCTGCAACTGCATTTAAGATTTCTTCGTTAGATAAAGCCATGGGTATAACTCCAAATGGATAATAAATGGTGTAAGGGAAAAGTTAAGCTGCTTCTTGCTCGTTTTTCTCTTTGAGTGCTGTAAGTAAGCGACCCAATTTCGAAACTGGAGCTTGAAGAACGTTGGCAAGCATAGTAAGTGCTTTCTCTTGGTTCGGAAGATTAGCAATTACGCTAACTTGATCCGCAAGATACACTTTACCATCGAATGCTGCTGCTTTAAGTTCGAACGCCTTGTTTGTTTTGGCGAAGTCTTCGAACAAACGTGCAGCTGCACCCATGTCGTCTTCAGAAGTTGAAAAACCGAGAATTGTTGGACCAACCAAGTTGTCATTTAAAATGTCAAATTGCGTACCTTCTAAAGCACGTTTTGCCAATGTATTACGCACGATACGTAAGTAAACATTGTTTTTACGCGCTTCAACACGAAGTTGCGTCAATTTCTCAACACTTAAGCCTTGATAGTCAGCAACAACAGCAGAGAAAGCTTTGCCGGCAGCTTCATTCACTGCAGCAACGATTTCTTTTTTGTCCTCTAAACGTAGAGCCACTGTAAAACCTCCTAAGCTATGATATGTACTATAAAAGTACACGCCCAATTCGCAAGCGGTCACTTATGTGACCCTTGCACGCGGAGGCAGAACAACTCACACCACCGCGTCTACGCAGGCTGATTTTTTAAGAATGATCTTTCAAGAAATTCATCAGGAAAGCCATTCGCCTGAGGTCTTTGACGCTAATAAATTCATTTCAATTTTACAATAAAAAATCATTTATCAATTCAAAGCCACTTATCATCAAGTAAAACCATCAGATAAGATTTTTAAATTCTGTATTTTGCTGAATCACATTATCGCAAAACAGCAAAATTCATGCAAATTACTTAGATACGTCATTTACATCAACGATTAGACCAGGACCCATAGTTGAGCTCAAAGTCACTTTCTTGATGTATACGCCTTTAGATGTTGCAGGTTTCAAACGTTTCAAATCAACGATTAACGCTTCAACGTTTTGACGGATCGCAGCAGCATCAAAGCCAACTTGACCCACAGCAGTATGGATAATACCTGCTTTGTCTACACGGTAACGTGCTTGACCAGATTTTGCATTTTTAACTGCAGTCGCTACGTCAGGTGTTACTGTACCCACTTTCGGGTTTGGCATCAAACCACGTGGACCCAATACTGTACCTAACTTACCTACAACACGCATTGCATCTGGTGCAGCAATCACAACATCAAAGTCTAAGTTGCCCGCTTGGATGCTTTCAGCCAAATCGTCCATACCAACGATGTCAGCACCAGCTTCTTTCGCTGCGTCTGCTTGAGCACCTTGTGCAAATACTGCAACACGTACAGTTTTACCTGTACCTGCTGGTAAAGTTGTTGCACCACGAACTACTTGGTCAGATTTACGAGGGTCAACACCCAAGTTAATCGCTACATCCAAAGACTCTTTGAATTTTGCAGGTGGCAAGCTATTTAAAACTTGTACTGCTTCGTCCAAAGTATATACTTTGTGCGCTTCGACTGCTGACGCAATCGCTTTTTGACGTTTAGTTAACTTAGCCATGTCTTATAGCTCCACATCAAAGCCCATTGAACGAGCAGAACCCGCAATGGTACGTACGCGTGCATCTAAATCAGCACCAGTTAAATCAGGTTCTTTAGTCGTTGCAATTTCTTCTAATTGCGCACGCGTCAATTTACCGACTTTAGTTTTGTTTGGTACTGAAGAACCTTTTTGAACGCCAGCTGCTTTCTTGATCAAGATCGATGCAGGAGGTGTCTTCATGATAAATGTAAATGATTTGTCGTTATAAACGGTAATCACTACAGGAATTGGAAGACCCGGTTCAACTTTTTGCGTTGCAGCGTTAAATTCTTTACAGAACGCCATGATGTTTACACCACGCTGACCCAAAGCTGGACCAATTGGTGGAGATGGATTTGCTTTACCTGCTGGCACTTGCAGCTTGATATAGCCATCGATTTTCTTAGCCATAATGATTATCCTCTGGGTACAAACGCTTTACAGCTCCCCAATAAACTATAATACTGGCAAAAGTATTACAGCGTGTTTACCGTATTTACCTAAGCAAATACCAAAAAAATAAATTAATACGCTTTTTCTACTTGGCGGAATTCTAGTTCCACTTGAGTAGGACGACTAAATACATTAATAGTGAGCTTTAGACGAGATTTTTCGTACTCAACGGACTCAACCATACCTTTAAAGTCAGTAAATGGACCATCAATAACCAATAACTCTTCGCCTGGCTCGAACATGGTCTTCGGACGAGGTGCTTCACCTTTGTTGTGTACACGTGCCAAAATCGCATCTGCTTCTTTTTGTGTAATTGGTGCTGGCTTTTCTGGTGTACCACCGATGAAACCCAATACTTTTGGACATTCTTTGACAATGTGCCAAGTATCGTCATTCATTTCCATTTCAATCAATACATAACCTGGAAAGAATTTGCGTTCAGACTTGCGTTTTTTGCTGTCTTTCATTTCCACAACTTCTTCAGTCGGCACTAGAACGTCACCAAATTGGTCTGCTACTGTACTGCGCGCAATGCGGTCTTGTAAAGAACGCATGACTTGTTTTTCATAGCCAGAATAAGCATGTACGATGTACCAACGTTTCATGGTGAATTATCCAATAATTAACTGAATTAAGCGACTGAATAGGGTATCAAAACCCCAAAGTACCAAAGCTGTAACAATAACAACAACCGACACTTGCCATGTTGTGTTTACAGTTTCTTGCTTGGTTGGCCAAATGACCCGTTTTAGTTCTATTCGAGAATCTTTGAGTAAACGGAAAAAGCCTTTACCCTGATGGGTCGCATATAATAACCCTAAAGCAACTAAAATACAAGCGATAGTAATCGCAACGCGTACCCAAATATTATTAGCAGGCACCCAATACTGTGGTAGATATTGTCCAACCAAGCTTGCTGCCAAAAGTAGTACAATGGCAATGATCCATAATACAACATCAAATGTAGAAGAGCCATTTGCCACTTCAGGCTGTGTTGCAGTATTGATACTATCAGAAGAATTTTTTGATTGTTGGTTCGACATGTTTTTACTCGCGGTAAATTTCGCCAATAATTATAAAGCAATTTAAGAATTTTTACATGAGATTTTCGTTAAAAAACTATTTTCAGCGTCACCTTTTTCGTGATTAGCCTAATTTTTTAACCAAAATAAAATCTAAACACCACATTTATAATAAATCAATAAATGCAACAAAGCTGCATCATTGCTGACGCAGCTTTGCTCGTAGGGCTTATGCAGTTACTTTAGCAACAACACCAGCACCTACTGTACGACCACCTTCACGAATCGCAAAGCGTAAGCCTGG
>NZ_JBHFHK010000053.1:0-16564 GCF_041928215.1 Hubeiibacter jixunmingi
CGTTTAGATTGTATTGATACCCTGTTCTTCTATTTTATGTGGATTTGTGCCATTTATTAATTTCTTTTGCTATATAATCAGAATAACTGATTTTCTTTGTATGTCAACACACCCTAATATTCAGATATAAACAATTGACTTGGATTATATCTATAGACGTCATCATATTTAGATTTTTATATTCTAAATTATGCCATGTCATTTCAATATTTTTATTCGTATTAATACTGTGAATGAGTCCGCTTTTTTGTTATACTGACAAATTAGTATTCATCTTTTAGATGAGAAGTACCTTTTTTGCTGTAAATCCTTAAAACCCTTGATGAGATAGAAGGTGATGTCACTGATGAAAGTAGGTTTAGTTGGCTGGCGTGGTATGGTTGGTTCTGTGCTGATGCAACGTATGGTTGAAGAGAATGATTTTGCCCATTTTGAGCCATTTTATTTTTCGACCAGTAATGCGGGAGGTGATGCACCGAATTTTGCCAATAAATCTGCTTGTAAATTATTGGATGCCAGTGATTTAAACAGCCTAAAACAAATGGATGTGATTCTAACCTGTCAAGGTGGCGATTATACGTCTGACATTTTTCCAAAATTGCGTGCTGAAGGTTGGAACGGTTACTGGATCGATGCAGCAAGCACTTTACGTATGGATGACAGTGCGATTATCGTACTTGATCCAGTCAATGCTAATGTCATCAAAGATGGCTTACAAAAAGGCGTAAAAAACTATATCGGTGGTAACTGTACCGTATCATTGATGTTGATGGGCTTAGGCAGTCTATTCCAAAATAATCTAGTGGAATGGGCAACATCGATGACTTATCAAGCTGCATCAGGTGCTGGCGCACAAAATATGCGTGAATTGATTACTGGTATGGGTTATTTGTATAACAATACACAAGATTTGCTAGATGATCCAAAATCTGCGATTTTAGACATCGACCGTCGTATTGCTGAATTACAACGTGGCGAAGACTTTCCAAAAGCCAATTTTGGCGTGCCATTGGCAGGTTCATTGATTCCATATATCGATAAGCAATTAGACAGTGGTCAATCGAAAGAAGAGTGGAAAGGTCAAGTTGAAACCAACAAGATTTTAGGCAACAGCCAAATTATTCCTATTGATGGACATTGTGTGCGTATCGGTGCAATGCGTTGTCACTCACAAGCATTGACCATCAAATTGCGTCAAGATGTACCATTGAATGAAATTGAAGACATGATTGCTCAATCTAACCAATGGGCAAAAGTCGTGCCAAACACACGTGAGGCATCAATGCAAGATTTAACCCCTGTTGCTGTGACAGGAACGTTATCTATTCCAGTAGGTCGTTTACGTAAACTAAATATGGGTAAAGAATACCTCGGTGCGTTTACCGTAGGTGATCAATTGCTTTGGGGTGCTGCTGAACCACTACGCCGTATGTTGCGTATTTTGATCGAACATCAAAATTAATGTGAAGCACGTAGCATTTTTTACTTGAGAAAACCTTGCGATATGTCTATATTAGTATGACATATCGCTTGCATAACAATTAAGATGGATAGCCTATGAAATTTCATCATCGACTTGGGGTACTCGCTGTCAGCATTCAGCTGGCTTTACCCACTTCAAGCCATGCTTTGGTGCTAAAACCTGTAAAGATTGATTCTTCACAAGGAGAACCACTTTACGCAGAAATTCCTTTTAGTGAAGCTAATGGGAACGGACCTGTGCGTGCTTCGTTAGCACAACCTTTTGAAGCAGGTAAAGCACAAGCCATCGACGAACGTAAAATGCCGAACATTAATTTTTATGTACGTCGAACTGGTGAAGGTGAAGGCGTCATTGTGCTTACATCATCCCAACCTACCGAAGCCACTGCACTTGACCTACTTATCAAAGTTGATGACGGTGATCAGACCAAAGTTCACGAAGTGCGTGGTAGATTGCCAAGTCGTGTAGATCGTTTGCAAAAACAACTTGAACCACAAACAGCTAAGACACTTGTGGTTGATGAAAATGAAGAAAAGAAAGTAAACTTACCTACTGTAAGCCAAACTGTTTCTACAAATGAAAAACCTTTAACGATTAGCGATAATTTACCGCCACCTTTGATTGCAAAAAATGGTACGCCACAACCTGTACCACCAAGCGACACACCAGCAGCTCAAAGCCAAAATAAACTCAATATTGGTCTGTCCGCAATTGCTAATCAACCGAATCAAAATGTTGCACCAAATACGTTTGTATTAACGGATGCTCGACCAACAATGCTTGCTACACCACCTGTAACGGCACAGACTCGTCCGCAACCGAGTACAACAAACACAGCAAATAACGCTAGCAAAGACAACAAGGCTACTAAAAAAGCAGCTACTTCAAATAACAGTTCTGCTGCGGGCGTTGATCAACATACTGTGCAAGCAAACCAAACACTATGGGAAATTGCACAACAAATTGCCATCCGTAACAAAGTATCTACTGACAAAGTCATGAAGCAAATTTATGACAATAATCGTGATGCGTTTATCAACGGTCAAGCAAATATGCTCAAGCAAGGTGCTGTTTTAAGCTTACCTTATGAATACCAAGCTGCGGTGCGTCCTGCTACAAGTAACAACAACGCGACAGCACGTAATCAAAATACTCAGCCAGCACAGCAAGGGACAGCTAGACAGCAAACTCGCCCTGCTGCCCCAGCTACAACAGCTGTTGCCGTTGCAACACCAGCACCAGCAAAACCTCAGCTTAGTGTTGTTGCAAACAATACAGGTACAGCAAGTGGTACTGGACAAGGTACAGCAAGTGCAGGCAAAGTGACCGAAGGCATGATTTCTCAAATACAGAAAATGCGTTTGGGCACATGGGAAGTACAAAGTCGCGTAAAGACTATGGACCAAGAGCTTAAAGCAAAACAGCAACGCATTGCTATGCTTGATGCACGTTTGGCAGAGTTACAACAGCAACTTAATGCAACCAAAGACAAAAAACCTGCCAATAATACTACAGCAAATGCAACAGCAGCTGGTGCAAAACCTGCAACTGTTTCAGCAATTGCAAGTACAGGTCTTGCTAGTGTAGTTGCCTTGCAAACAGATTTTTCTTCTATTACAACATTATTATCGGGGCTTATATCATAATGGATAATCCTATTATCTTGGCTGCTGTTGCATGTCTAGTTTTGTTATTGCTTGCTATTGCTTTTTTAAAGATGAAAAAAGGCAAAAAAGAGGGTACTAAATCAAAAGACACAAGCAAAGATACCAAATCTAAGAAAAAAGGTAAAAAAGGTGCTTCAAGTGAAGAGGTTGATCAACCTGTAGCTCCTGCTAAACCAACGGTAAATATGGCTCAAATTCAAAGCCAAATTAATATCTTGGTTCAACAAAAAGATTATGCCAAAGCAGAAGGTATTCTTAACGCTAGTCTAAAAGATGATAATACGTTGTATCCTTTGTATGCTAACTTATTAAATCTTTATCATTTACAAAATGATGATTTGGCGGTAAGACAGTTGTTCTCTAGTATTGAAAGACAAGGTTTGAATGAAATCTATCAAAAACTACATGTAGAACACGAGAGCTATCAACAAATCAAATTGCAAGAACTCGCACGCCAATCAGAGCTTGCAGCACAAGCACCTGTGATTGAAGAACCTATCGAAGTCACTGTACCAACGCCAGATACTTCTGCATTTGATAATCTTGCATTTGACATCAGTCCAGCAACCAGTATTAGTAAGCCAGTCACCGATCCAGTGGCGACAGGTAATACTTTAGATTTTGCACCATCAACTGGTAATAGCTTAGATTTTCACACTACTGCACCTGCTGCTGAAGAACCTGTACCAATTCAAGCTGCTGCATTAGCTACAGCGTCAGTGGGCAATGCAAGCAGTAATGTATTAAGCTTTGATAATCCAAAAGTTTCTACGATCAATATTTCTCAAGCACCTAATCACTTGCCAGCAGAAAAATCGTATAGCTTTGATTTCGCAGACCCGTCTACACCAAAAAGCACTGAAAGTGATGCGTTAAGTTTAGATACACCAGCCGATCAAACTTTTAACTTTGAGCATATCGAAACACCAACGACCAATACACCTGAAGTGAGTGTGCCTGAGCTCATTTTACCTGAGATTGCAGCGGCTGAAACTCAAGCCGACGCGTCTGCTGATCTTACTATAGATTCATCTTTTGATACTGATTTTAACTTTGATAGTTTAGATACAAAACCAGCATCAAATACAGCGAGTTTAGACCAGTCATTGAACTTTGATGCACCTGCTGTGCAAGCACCTACACTATCAAATGACACAGCGTTTTCTTTTGATCTTGATGCACCAGCCGTAGCACCTAAAGTAGAAATGGCACCTGCATTAGAAGATAACACATTTGATTTATCAAATAGTGATTTACTCAGTGCAACGCCTACACATGTTGAGCATCAAGATAGTGTGCAGTTCGATCATTCAGTTGCTGATGCTGATTTTGGTCACGACATTGGTCTACCAGAAGTACACGGTAATACTTTTGATGCACCAAGCATTGATACAGTAGCACATGTTGAACCTGAAGCCGTAGCTGTGGTCGAAGAACCTGCCATTTATGCGGATGAGCGTGATCCATTTGTACAGTACTTCCCTGCATTGATTCATGCTGAGCCAACAAATATTGATCTTGATTTAGTTGAACAATATATCAGATTAGGTCAGCTTGACGCTGCCAAAGATTTGTTGAACGAAACCAAAACAGCATCAACCTCAGCAAAATTTGAGCAACGCATTTCGGAATTAGAAAGCAAAATTGCTTAATTTTATAAGTATTGATAATCTAAGGCAGTCTAACTAGACTGCCTTATTTCTTTTAATTGATTACGATGACAATCTTCGGAATGATCTGTTTATGACTCAGCTACTAGAAAAAATTGCTGTAATTTATATGGGTGGTACTTTTGGCTGTATTGGTGAACCACTCTCACCTATGCCTGCGAATGATTTTTTGACCATGTTAAAAAATCATTATCCCCAACCCTATCTAAATTTCTTTGCTGCACCAAGTATCAAAGACAGTACCGAACTCACGGCTTTCGATTGGTTAAACTTGGCAGAAATGATCGGGCTTTTAGCCACAGAGCAAGCTTATCAACGATTTATCATTATTCATGGTACAGATACATTAGCTTATGCATCTGCCTTTTTACAACATTTATTTGGTCAACAATATCATATTATTTTTACAGGAAGCCAATATCCGATTTTGGATATTTTAGGTCAAGATTTACGTTCACAATCTGATGCCCAAGCCAATTTTAATTTTGCAATTGAACAAATCAGTAATATGTGCAAAGGCGTTGCTCTAGCATTTAACCAACAATTATTTGCTGGTGCAACGTGCTATAAAGCACATACGCATGATAATAATGCATTTATGGGTCAGCCATTTGTCGATGAAACAGAATCAAATCACCTAAATTGTATCGATAAATTTGATTTTTCTACGCATGGCATACAACAAGTTCAACAAAAACTAGATCAATTACGTATCGAAAATATATATGTCTTGCCACATGGTAAAGCTCAATTTGCAAAGCAATTAGAACATACCATGATTCAACCACCTCAAGTATTGTTCATTCAAGCTTTTGGCTCTGGTAATTTACCTTATAGTGAAGATATCCAATCTCATTTACAACAGCTACAGCAAAAAGGTTGCCAAGTCATTGTATCTAGTCAAGTTTTATATGGTGAATTATCACAGCATTATGCGACAGGGCATTGGTTAAAAGACCTAGGCGTATTATTTGATCATCACATCAGTCAAGCTGATAGTTTCGCACGTGTGACTTTGTTAAATTTAATCTATGCTGAAGATTGGCATCAATACTGGTAGTTTATGATGATTGAGAATAACATGACTGAACAATTGATTGAAAATCAGCTGACCAAACGTTATGCGGTAGGTATCGAATTTTGTGGTACTCGCTTTAAAGGTTGGCAAACCCAACAGGCGGGTGTACGTAGCATTCAAGAAACGATTGAAAAAGTGCTCAGTAAAATTGCTGATGAACCAATCATTTTACATGGTGCAGGGCGTACTGATGCAGGTGTGCATGCGACAAATATGATTGCACATTTTGACACGACTGCCATACGTCCTGAACGTGGATGGCTGATGGGTGCAAACTCTCAACTTCCAAAAGACATTGCGTTGCAGTGGATTCAAGAAATGGATATGGATTTTCATGCCCGTTTTAAAGCGTGTGCTAGACGCTATCGATATGTGGTCTATAATGCACCGCATCGCCCTGCTCTATTTTATGGTCAAGTCACGCATGCTTATTATGCTTTGAACGTGGAAAAAATGATTTTGGCAGCGAAAAAATTTGAAGGCACGCACAATTTTGAAAGCTTTCGTGCTGCTGCTTGCCAGTCCAATCAACCTGTACGCCACGTTAAGCATTGTCGCCTATTCCAGCATGGGCAATTCTTAGTCCTTGATATTCAAGCTGATGGTTTTTTACATCATATGGTACGCAATATCATGGGTTGTCTGCTTGAAATTGGGCAAGGCATGTATGATGTAGAACATATTGATGCGATTTTTGCTGCCGAAGATCGTAAGGCTGCAGGCATTACCGCACCACCTGATGGACTATATTTTATTCATGCGGAATATCCTGAACAGTTTCAATTACCAAAACGTCCGCTTGGTCCTGCGTGGCTGAACTTGCCTGATTAAGAGATCAATAAAATGCCTTATCAACAATCAGCCTTACAAATTGATGAAGAAAACATTGTTTATCGTTATTTTCGTAGCACGAATCCGCACAACAAAACATTAGCCATCATTGTTCATGGTGCTGGTCAAGCTAAACAACAGCAATTTGTAAGCATGGCAGAATATTTGCAACAATTTTATGATGTGCTGACTTTTGATTTTTCTGGGCATGGTTTGAGTTCATCTCACCAACTATCATCTATCGCTATACGTGATAGACAATTACAAACTTTGATCAAACATGTTTTATCTCAAACAAATCTAACTCATATTCAAAGCCTGCATATTTATGCCTTGAGTATGGGTGGACAAAATGCGTTAAACCTTTTGGATAAATTTTCGAATATTCAACAGCTTATATTATTTAGTCCTGCTTTATACCATGTAGATTGTTTTGATTTGACTTTTGACCATCATTTTAGCCAAGCCATTCGCACGCCAAACAGCTGGCAAAATAATAATGCTGTTCAACAATTCACATTTTTCTCAGGAAAATTATATCTCATCCATCCGCCTGTTGATAATGTCATTCCGCAAGGGGTGTTTGACTGTTATCGTATAAGCAGCTTGGCACAGCAATCCATTGATTTTAAAGAGATCATTATTGACGATGCACCGCATAATTTCGGGCAATGGTTTATGGAAAATCCTCAACGCTTTGAGCGAATCTATAAAGAACTCACGTGATCATGCTCGGTATGAAAAAAGGCAGTGTAAATATTCACACTGCCTTTTTGTTTGATTTAGAAAGTAAGTCAGTTATGCCAACAAACTTTTGGTTTCTGTATTGATATTCACTTCTCTGGTCAATGCAATGGCTGCATCTAATGCTGCATTGTCTGCATACATTGGGCTAGTGCCAATGACTTGACCGTTGGCTGCCTTCAAATTGAACATCGGCTTGCCGTTTTTGGCTTCCTTGCGTTCATAACGCTTATCTTCGATAGCATTTTTCTTCACTGACTCGATGCCATTCAATGCCGCTGCCTTGGTTGTATAGGCTTCGCTTTTCAGTAAAGTGCCTGTTTCTGTCTTAAGTGAAAAATGATATTGACCATCTGTACTTTGACTAAGTTCGAACCATATTGCCATACGATATTTCCTTGAAATTTAAAAACTTTAACTCTGAAAACGAAATATAGATTAATATTTCAGCATTCACCTTGTTTCTCGATTATACAATAGACGGTTCGTTTTACAAGCCTTTTTAACATTGATATCTATTTTTTAAACATACTTGTCGCAGAATCGGAGTTCTAAGCCATCGTATTGTCTGAAGTCTGTTTACGTTTACGATATTCAACAGGAGTTTCTCCAGTCCAACGTTTGAAGGCTCGATAAAAAGTACTTGGCTCTGAAAACCCCGTCAAATAGACAATTTTTTCTATGCTTTCGTGGGTATTTGCGAGCATTTTCTTTGCCAAACGACAGCGATAGTCTGATAGAATTTGTTGAAAACTGGTTTCTGCATCACTGAGCTGGCTACGCAGACGTCTTGGCGTGATGTTGAGCTGTGCTGCCACAGTTTCCAAAGTCGTTTCACCACATTCTAAGCTAGAGCCAACCGCACGGCGTACCTCTGCAATCAAGTCATAACGTGCTAGTTCTTGTAATTTTTCAATGGCTAATTTTTCATGTAGTTGCAACAAATCAGGGTCTGCTTGCCAAAGTGGATACTCGAGCATGGCATGATCAAAATAAATTCGTGTTTCTTTTTGACCAAGACTCACAGGACAGCCATAAACTCGAAAATACTCATCCCCTGTTGCACCATCGGTATAATTTAAATCAATAAAAGTCGGTTCAAAGCGTCCCTCAGTGACAAACTTAAAAAATCGCAACACCCCTGAAATAAAGCACTCTGTAAAATGTCGATTTACTTTTCGATCACCACCAGCATGCACACCATTACTTAAATAACAATGCGAACTGGTCACTACCAACTCTGCTTGTAACGCATCACTAAGCAAACGTTGATAACGTAAAGCACGATGCAGACCTTCACCAAAGTTATGGCTACTCAAAAACAAATGTTCAATCACTTGCCCACGATACAATGGTAAGTGTTCACCTAGGTGTAAGCCAATATCCTGATCTTGAGTGACTTGCTCTAATGCCTGCCAAAAGCCCTGCTGTGCTGCCAAAGGCGTGCGATCTTGATGCTGCATTTTACTCAGATTAACGCCTGCTTTATATAATATCTCATCGGTCGGTAATCCTGCACGACGCATAGCTTGATAGCCTAGACGTAGCAGTATAGAAGCATCGGTTTGTTGTGACACAGCCTATCCTTTATTAAAAGAAGAATTTAAAATTAGCTTAATCGCAATTGACCAAAATGACAATTTTATTTTGTGAAAATCGTCTATTATTCATTCTTGATTGATATTATTTTTCTAGTTAGTACAAAACATATCAATGTCATACAAAATAAAACCTTGAGCTAAGCTAGATTTGGGTCTATAATTACGCCACTATTTTTCCACCATCCATTTAGGTAGGCTATGGCCAATAAAGAAGATTTAATTGAATTTGAAGGTGTTGTGACCGAAACCTTACCCAACACCATGTTCCGTGTCCGTTTAGAAAATGGTCATGAAGTGATTGCCCACATCTCTGGTAAAATGCGTAAAAACTATATCCGTATTTTGACTGGCGACAGCGTAAAAGTAGAAATGACACCTTATGACTTAAGCAAAGGTCGTATTACTTACCGTGCTCGTTAAGTTTTAAAAAACCATTTAAAATTTTACAAAAAAAGCGTTACCAATTGATTTGGTAACGCTTTTTTTGCATGTGTAAAGCAATTAATTCCAGAGTTTATCTGAGTCATCTTGCAAGGTATCATCTGCCTGATAGTCCACCGCTGGCATCATAATATTGAAGAAAATTTCAATATCAATCTCTTCAAACTGACGTAATAAGCGAACAAATTGTGGCATAATCAATGCAGTATGATAACTGATATATTGATCCACGCGTAGCATGATATGCTCTTCACCTTCATGTTCGTGCGTAAAAATAAAGCTCGACACATTGACTAAAGATGCATTCGCTTCATTAACCACCATAAACAGACGTGCATACAAATGTTCATTATAATCAGCAAGATGGTCAATCATGGACAGGCGAATAGCTTTACGTTTAGGTTCAATACTGACCAAGCATTTATGCTTATAGATTAATACAGAAAAAGACTCTTCTTGCTCATCACTGATTTCAAAATATGCTTGACGCAAATGCTCCGCCAAGGCACTTGCACTCATATCTTGTTCAAGAATAATATCAATATCATTTAATGTGGCTTTGGTCATTACGCTACTCACAGTTTTTTTCGATGTCATTCAGATTATACGATAAATTGTCTTTGATAAGACGAGAATTTAAGGAATATTACTACTTTACATCTTGCATTTGGTCAATCAAAGCCTGACATGCTTTAGACATACAACGCTCTGGATGATATACCAAACCTAACTGACGTTTTAATTGTACAGATTCGACATCTAATACGACCAAATCATCATGACATAATGTCAGCGGCAACAAAGACCAACCTAAACCAATCGACACCAGCATACGAATAGACTCCAAAGAGTTGTTACGCATATCGGTTTTTGGTTTCAAGCCTTCTTTTTCAAAAGCAGACAAAGTAATCTGGCTAGTGAATGTATGACTGGCTGGCAAAATCGCTTGAAAAGGCATCAGATCTTTGAGCTGAATATGTTTTAGCTGACTCAAAGGATGGAAAGGTGCAGCAACAAAACACAGCGGATCGTGCCATAACGCTTGATATTTCAAACGACCATCTAATTCAGGTGGTAGCGTCAAAAATGCCAAATCAATTTCACCTGACAGAATCTGCTCGTGTGCCTGTTCAGAATCCATAAATGATACTTCAAGGCTTACTTCTTCATATTTCTGTGTATAGCTTTTTAGATGCTCTGGCAAATAGTGCAAGCCAATATGATGGCTAGTACCGATTTTGAGTTTACCTGCGATTTTATCTTGTAGCAGACTAATCTCTTTTTGCATATCATCTAAGCTGATCAACCATGCTTTTAGCTTAGGGTATAGTTGCATTGCAGCTTGCGTTGCACGCACACCACGCCCCATCGGTTCAAACAAAGTCATTCCAAAATGTTCTTCGACCTGCTGAATACGTTTACTTACAGCAGGTTGGGTAAGGCAGAGTTTGTCCGCAGCGATAGAAACAGAACCTGTTTCAATAACTTTTACAAAAGCTTCAAAATTGGCGGTATTCATCGTGTTTTTAGATACTTATCATCGACATAAATTAACTTTAGTATAAAGATAAAGCATATCGTTGAGCAAGCGATTTTCTGTTAATTCGCATAATAAATAATCTATTTTTAAACATTATTGCATAATTGATAGCTATTTTTTATTAATTTTAATTTATCAATACTACTTTGAATGTTTTATTAAAGTTAATTTATGCTACAAATCTTCTTATTCCATAATTCTTAACGATTGAATAAAAAATATAATTTTATTTTATCATAAAACTAGACTACACTATCACCTAGCAAAATTTACTATCCATACTTGGAGAAATAAAATGGAAGGTCAAATTCAAGCCAAAACGCTTTATGACAAATTATGGAACGATCATTTAGTACAACAGCGTGATGACGGCTCTAGCCTGATTTACATTGATCGTCATCTTTTACATGAAGTGACCAGTCCCCAAGCTTTTGAAGGTCTTTCTTTGGCTGGTCGTAAGCCTTGGCGTTTGAGTGCCAATATCGCCACACCTGACCATAATGTACCCACATCACACAAAGAACGTAGCGAAGGCATCGCAGGGATTGAAGACGACACTTCTCGCATCCAAGTACAAACTTTAAATGACAACTGTAATAGCTTTGATGTTGTGCAATTTAGCATTAATGATGAACGCCAAGGCATTGTACACGTTGTCGGTCCTGAGCAAGGTTTGACCTTACCAGGTATGACGGTAGTCTGCGGTGATAGCCATACTGCAACACATGGTGCGTTGGGTTGTTTGGCTCATGGTATCGGCACATCAGAAGTCGAACATGTGTTAGCAACGCAATGCCTTGTCCAAAAGAAAATGAAAAATATGTTGGTGCGTGTCGATGGTCAGCTAGGCAAAGGCGTGACACCAAAAGACGTGGTTTTGGCGATTATCGGTAAAATCGGTACTGCTGGTGGTACAGGATATGCCATTGAATTTGGTGGTCAAGTGTTCCGTGATATGTCTATCGAAGGTCGTATGACGGTCTGTAATATGGCAATTGAAGGCGGTGCACGTATTGGTTTGGTGGCTGCTGATGATAAAACCATTGACTATGTCAAAGGCCGCCCATATGCCCCAACAGGTGCAGATTGGGATAAAGCAGTAGCCTATTGGAATACTTTGCATTCTGATGATGATGCGGTCTTTGATCATGTGGTGGTCTTGCAAGGTGAAGAGATTGAACCACAAGTCTCTTGGGGCACGTCGCCTGAGATGGTGATTAGCATTTCACAACATGTGCCGACACTAGATGATGCACGTGATGATGTACAAAAAAGTGACTGGACGCGTGCTTATCAATATATGGGCTTAACAGCAGGTCAATCTTTGGCAGATATTCCACTGGATCGTGTATTTATTGGTTCATGTACCAATTCGCGTATTGAAGATTTGCGTGCGGCGGCTGATATTGTCAAAGGTAAAAAAGTCGCTGATTCGATCAAACAAGCGATGATTGTGGCTGGTTCTGGTTTGGTGAAAAAACAAGCCGAAGCCGAAGGTTTGGATAAAATCTTTACTGATGCTGGTTTTGAATGGCGTGAACCTGGTTGTTCAATGTGCTTGGCGATGAATGCTGACAAATTGCAAGCAGGTGAGCATTGTGCCAGTACCTCAAACCGTAACTTTGAAGGTCGTCAAGGTAATGGTGGACGCACGCATTTGGTTTCACCTGAAATGGCAGCTGCGGCAGCCATTGCAGGGCATTTTGTTGATGTGCGGCGTTTTTGATAAAAGCTTAACGGTAAATTATGAAACCAAGTAATATTTTAAAAATCGATACCCTGTCTGAAAACTGGTATGATAAAGATGGTGTTATCTTACACGCTTGCTTTCAAATATTGACTGACTTTATTGAACAGGAAAGCGATTTGATACCTGAAATCGGCAATGAAAGTCATGTTGATTGGGATGCTGATGAAAAGCATCAATGGGCTAAACAAGAGATGCTTGCTCTTTACTATTGATGGAAAAACTATCAGCAACAAAACCATGATTTACCGACTTGGGAAGATAATGCGATAGAAAATCAAATGCTCAAAAGATTGATTGATGTACGCTGGGCAATGTGGACTTAGGAGTGAATGTGATGCAAACATTAACGATACATGTTCAAGATGATTTTATGCCTGTATTTATGAAAATGATTGCAGGGTTTAATCATGAAATTTATGTTGATGAAATCAAACCTGTAGCAAAAAAACGTGATTTATCAAAATTGATTACACACCCAAATGTCATCAATGGCAATCCTGATGATTTGCTCAATGTTGATTGGGCGCAGGAATGGTCAGATGAATTACCAAAATGATGTCTATCTAGATACGCATGTGTTGGTTTGGTTATCTCAAACGAGTACGCATCATCTATCTAAAACAGTGATTGAATTTTTGGAAGATGGTCATAATCGATTACTGATTTCACCAATGGTTGTGCTTGAGCTGGAGTTTTTGCACGAAATTGGTCGAATTAATCATAGTGCTGATGAAATATTGGCAATGATTAGTGATGTGCTTGAACTAACGATTTGTCAAAAATCTTGGATTAATGTCGTAAAAATGGCAACGACACTTAAATTTACCAGAGATCCTTTTGACCGTTTGATTACTGCTCATGCTAAGTTAGATAATAACTTACTAATCACGAAAGATACCAAAATCACAACTCATTATGCACATTGTATTTGGTAGAATTTAAGGAATTTTTTATGAAAAAATACACCACTGAACAAGGTATCGCCGCACCGCTTGACCGTGCCAATGTCGATACAGATTTGATTATTCCAAAGCAGTTTTTAAAATCCATCAAACGTACTGGCTTTGGCGATAATTTATTTGATGAATTACGTTATTTGGATGAAGGCTATATCGGACAAGATATCAGCAAGCGTCCAAAAAATCCTGATTTTGTATTAAACCAGCCACGTTATCAAGGAGCAACGATTTTGTTAGCTCGTGATAATTTTGGTTGTGGTTCAAGCCGTGAACATGCACCTTGGGCTTTGGAAGAATACGGTTTCCGTACTGTGATTGCACCAAGTTTTGCTGATATTTTTTATAATAACAGCTTTAAAAATGGCATGTTACCAGTGATTTTAAAAGAACACGAAGTTGAGCAATTGTTCCAAGAATGTACTGCCAATGAAGGCTATCAGCTGACTGTTGATTTGGAAAGCCAAGAAATGCGTACGCCAGCTGGCACAGTCTTCAAATTTGAAGTGGATGCTTTCCGTAAACACTGCCTGTTAAATGGCTTGGATGATATTGGTTTGACTTTACAAGACAGTGATGCGATTCACGCTTTTGAAGCCAAAGCAAAACAAGATAGACCATGGGTATTTGCTGAATTAAAGCACTAATAGCTGTATTGGCTTGCCAGAAAATACCAATTTCGCATAGCCAGATGAGGATTATCTTGTTAAGATGAAAAGCTACAATTGTCTTATTTCTCTTAAACACAAGGACTCAGACTCATGCGAGTAGCTTTTCTGGCTGCCATCATGGCTTCGGCAAGTCTTTTGACTGCTTGTCAAAATACGCAGCATGTTGTTGATACCTATAAGATATTACAACAAACTTATGGCTCGTTTAATCCGATACAGCTTTCTTGTCATGCAAAAGAAGGCTGTGAATTTGCAAGGCTAGACGATACACAAATTATTGAAGACGGAAAACCAACACCACAAGCGATTAATCGTGGTTTGTTACGTTTAGAAGGTTCAGTATTTGAAGTTCGCCCTCAATACGCACTGTCTTTATTGCCTAATGAACATGAAGTTGCGGTACGTTTCTTCCCTGTATCTAAAGAACGTTCTGAACAATTTCATTTTATTCATACCTTTATGGCAAACCATAAGTATGAAATTAATATGTATCGTCAACGTACACCAAGCAGTGGCAGCTTACTCAATGTCGCTATGCCTGGTCCTTTGTGCGTTGATTTGATCCAAGATCAAACACCGATTCGTCGTTTTTGTCGCACTTTTGACGTGATGAAAAGCTACGAATTCATTGAACAACCCGTTTAACGAGTACAGATGATGTGCTTGTTTACAACAAGGAAATGCACATGACAAAAAATATTCTTATTCTTGCAGGCGATGGTATCGGTCCTGAAATCATGACTGCTGCTGAAAAAGTACTGGACGCAGTAAATCAAAAGTTTGACTTAGGTCTAACTTGGCAACATGGTTTATTGGGTGGTGCCGCAATTGATGCACATGGCGAACCATATCCAGCCGTGACTAGCCAACAAGCACAGCAAGCTGATGCTATTTTATTGGGTGCGGTCGGTGGACCAAAATGGGACAATATCGAGCGTTCAATTCGCCCAGAACGTGGCTTACTCAAAATCCGTAGTGCCTTAAATTTATTTGCCAATTTACGTCCTGCGATTTTGTATCCACAGCTTGCCGATGCATCTAGCTTAAAGCCTGAAGTCGTAGCAGGATTGGATATTTTGATTGTACGTGAATTGACTGGCGGTATTTACTTTGGTCAGCCACGCGGTATTCGTGAGCTAGAAAATGGCGAAAAGCAAGGCTATAACACCGATGTGTATAGTGAAAGTGAAATCAAACGTATTGCCAAAGTTGCTTTTGATATGGCGAATTTGCGTGGTGGTAAAGTTTGTTCTGTCGATAAAGCCAACGTGTTGGAAGTGACCGAACTTTGGAAGCAAACTGTAACCGATTTACAGCAAGCACAATATCCAAATATTCAGCTTTCACACATGTATGTCGATAATGCAGCCATGCAATTGGTCAAAGCACCAAAACAATTTGACGTGATTGTGACAGGCAATTTATTCGGTGATATTTTATCAGACGAAGCGGCAATGCTTACTGGTTCTATCGGTATGTTGCCATCTGCATCATTAGATGAAAATGGTAAAGGTATGTACGAGCCATGTCATGGTTCTGCCCCTGATATCGCAGGTCAAGACAAAGCCAATCCTTTGGCGACTATTCTGTCTGTGGCAATGATGTTACGTTATACTTTCCGTGAAGAAAACGCAGCCAAAGCCATTGAAGATGCAGTCGGTGCAGTATTGGATCAAGGTTTGCGTACAGGTGACATTATGTCACAAGGTATGCAATTGATTGGTACGCAAGCCATGGGTGATGCGGTGGTGAATGCGTTGTTAAAAGCCTAATGTGATTTAAGCCTTATAATAAGCTTTTCAACAAGAAACATGCTGAATAATCTTGCATTGGGTTATTCGGCATTTAACGGACAACAAGTGGTTTTAGGTGTTTTTCTCTCATCTGAGCGAGATGATTTTTAGAATTGAGAAATATTTCATAAGATACACTCGAAAACAAAGAACGATTAAACACCAAAAAAAACCACCACAATACATTATTTTACTCTGCACACGACAAAAATCATCCCCACCCCACTTTTAGCGGTTTAGGGGATAAAAAACTGACCAACTATCGAAATACAGCCTTATCATTATTAAACACCACCAAACGTAAACCCTCGATCAACAAATCTAAACCTAGAGCAAACA
>NZ_JBHFHK010000054.1:0-16516 GCF_041928215.1 Hubeiibacter jixunmingi
GGCGTTTAGATTGTATTGATACCCTGTTCTTCTATTTTATGTGGATTTGTGCCATTTATTAATTTCTTTTGCTATATTTGCAGAAACACACCACTTTTAACATTGTTAATCTTCAACAAGAATTAATTGGCATGATTCGGCAAACTACCAATAGACAACAGCATGGGTATTTTGGTAAAGAAATTTGATTAAACTTAAGAATAAGTGACAGATGAACTACCTAACAACAGACAGGCTAATTTTGCGAGATTGGCAAGAGCGTGATAAAGAGCCATTTGCAAGAATGAATGCAGATGCAGAAGTCATGCGATATTTCCCCAACGTATTGAGTTCTGCCGATAGTGACATCATGATGGAAGCGATTCAATCACGCATTGAAGAAAATCATTACGGTTTTTTTGCTGTTGAACACAGACAGACTGGAGCGTTTATCGGTTTTATTGGCTTAAATTCTCCAAAAATTGACTATCCATTTAATCCTTGTATTGAAGTGGGTTGGCGATTGGATAAAGCTTATTGGGGATACGGTCTAGCAACTGAAGGGGCTTTAGCGTGTTTGGATTTTGGCTTTGATAAATGTGGCTTTGATAAGATTGTTTCATTCACTGCTTCCACAAATTTGCCGTCACAGCGTGTCATGCAAAAAATTGGTATGCGGTTTGTATATGAATTTGACCACCCAACCATCCCCAGTATATCACCATTATTTAAGCACGTTTTATATCAGATTACTCAATCTCAGTTTTATTAGTAGGTAACATTATGCACTTTGACACGCTAATCATTAACGCTCATATTGCCACCATGAATAATGAGTTTGGCTATGGCAATAACACGCCCTATGGCACAATTACTGACGCTGCAATGGCGATACAAGATGGCAAAATTGTATGGCTTGGCAAGACGGTAAATTTGCCCAAACATACCGCAGATAATGTGATTGATGTGACAGGTCAATGGCTCACCCCTGCTCTTATCGATTGTCATACCCATTTGGTTTATGCTGGCAATCGTAGCAATGAATTTGAGATGCGTCTGAATGGCGTATCTTATGAAGAAGTAGCACGCCAAGGCGGTGGCATTGTATCTACAGTCAAAGCCACCCGAGAAGCCAGTTTTGATGAACTTTATCAAGCCAGTGTACCCCGCTTAAAAGATCTTATTTCGCAAGGCGTCACCACCATCGAAATCAAATCTGGCTATGGACTAGATTTGGACAGTGAACGCAAAATGCTAGCTGTTGCCAAAAAACTTGGTGAAGATTTTGGCATTACCGTGCGTAAAACTTATCTTGCCGCCCACGCTACACCACCAGAATATAAAGGGCAAAATGATGCTTATATAGACAAGGTCTGTGAATGGTTGCCGATTTTGCATGCAGAAGGCTTGGTGGATGCGGTAGATGCTTTTTGTGAAAATATCGCGTTCAATCTTGAACAAGTCAGCAAAGTATTTAATGTCGCAAAATCTTTGGGCTTGCCTGTCAAATTGCATGCTGAACAATTGTCTGATATGGGTGGTAGTGGTTTGGTGGCGAGTTTTGATGGTTTATCTGCAGATCATATCGAATATTTATCTATGAAAGATATTGATAAAATGGCAAAATCTGGCACTGTTGGTGTGTTATTACCGACTGCATTTTATACCTTGCGAGAAACCAAATTACCACCGATTCAAGCCATGCGTGATGCTGGGGTCAATATGGCAGTATCCACCGATTGCAACCCCGGAACATCGCCATCCACATCATTATTATTGGCGATGAATATGGCGTGTACGCTATTTCGCTTGACACCTGAAGAATCTTTGGCAGGGACGACTTTACATGCTGCTCAAGCTTTGGGTTTAAGCGAGCATAAAGGTAAAATTGCTGTTGGTTATGATGCCGATATTGCCTTGTGGAATATTACTCGCCCTGCGGATTTGTGCTATTTGATTGGGCAAAGTGTATTGGCTCAAGTGTGGCATCAAGGGCAAGTAGTATTAAAGAACTAATGTTTAAGTGCTGAAAAAAGCTATCATTTATTGCAAATGTGATAGCTTTTTTTATGAATTAGGCATAAAATAATAAAAATATTTTATTTAATATCGATTTCTGATGTCTAAATTTTTTAAATGTCTATAAGGATAATGCCATGTTATGGGTATGGTTTTCATTATTAGCCGCCTTGATGCAAGCAGGACGTAATGCTTTTCAAAAACAGCTGAGCGTCAATGTGCCAATCATGGGCGTGACTTTGGCACGTTTTTTGTTTGCTTGCCCTTTGGCATTGGGCTATTTACTTATCCATTATTATCATCAACCAAATTTAACTATTCCCAGTTTCTCGGGTAAATTTGTCTTTTATATTATCTTTGCGTCGGTCGCACAAATCCTTGCCACAGCATTGATGGTACGTTTATTCCGCCTAAAAAATTACTCCATCGGAGCAGGGCTTGCCAAAAGCGAAGCGATTTTAACTGCCATTTTGGGTGTGCTGTTATTTGGTACGCAGATTGGTTGGCTCGGTTGGGTGGGCATTGTGATAGGTAGTATTGCGGTTTTCTTGATGTCTGTGGTAAATAATTTACAGCAAATTTCTTGGCAAACCTTATGGCTTGGCTTAGCCAGTGGTTTATGTTTTGCTTTTACATCGCTGTCGGTGCGTGAAGCCAGTTTATTATTGGATTTGCCATCTTTGGTAGCAGCATCATGGGTGCTCTTTGCGGTGATTACTGTCGAAGCAGTAGGTTTGACGCTCTATTTATGGTTTAAAGAAAGACACGTTTTACAATTATTGATGCGATATCGTAATCTGACCATTGCGACCAGTGTCTTTTCATTTTTGGGATCATTGGGTTGGTTTAGTGCCATGAGCTTGCAACATGTGGCATTTGTCAAAACGGTAGGGCAAATTGAAGTCTTTTTTATGATTTTGATTTCTTTATTTATTTTTAAGGAAAAATTAAAGCGAAATGATTTGATTGGTTTATTATTGATTGTCGTTGCAGCAATTTTGGTAGTATGGTCTTGATTTTTGACTTAAAAATAAAAAACCGTTTATCCAAAAATAAACGGTTTTTATTTTTTAAACCAAGCCTACTGAATGATAAGCCCGTTTGAAATATGCCAAGCCTTTAGGATTAAATTCATCTGCTGTATTGTATTCAATTGCCACAATTGGACAAATAAAAATACTATGCGAGCCGACTTGGGTAATTTCACCAATACGACAATCAAAACTCACCAAAGCATCGCTCAGAATCGGTGAACCTGTTAAAGACGTTTTCCACGCTGCCTGAGCAAAACGCTCTTCTGATGGCAAAGGCGATGCAAAAACATTGGATAAATTTTGATGTTGCTCTGCCAAAACATTGACCGCAAGCACACCATTTGCCACAAAGTGTTCATAAGAACGGGCATTGCCATTCATACACACCAACAGCGTCGGCGGTGTGTCAGTCACGCTACACACTGCCGATGCGGTAAAACCATGCGTACCACTTTCACCTGCTGTGGTGACAATATTCACCGCACTGGTGAGTAAAGACATGGCATTTCTAAAGTTGAGTGCATCAACCATCAATTTCCCCTTAGGCTCACTTATTTACCCGCTAATTCTTGTCGTACAATCGCCGCACCTTGTGCTAGTGCAGATAATTTACCATTGGCGACTTGGCGTGATAGCGGTGCCATACCACAGTTTGTGCATGGATAAAGTTTGTCTGCATCAACAAATTGTAAGGCTTTACGTAAAGTATCTGCCACTTGTTCAGGCGTTTCAATCTCATTGGTCGCTACATCAATCGCACCAACCATGACTTTTTTACCACGGATCAATTCAATTAAGTCCATCGGCACGCGTGAATTCTGACACTCTAATGAAATAATATCAATATTAGACTGTTGTAATTTAGGGAAAATTTCTTCGTATTGACGCCATTCAGAACCTAACGTTTTTTTCCAATCCGTATTGGCTTGGATACCGTAACCATAGCAAATATGTACCGCAGTTTCACAGTTTATTAGACCTTGAATGGCACGCTCAAGCGTTGCAATCCCCCAGTCATTCACTTCATCAAAGAATACGTTAAATGCAGGCTCATCAAACTGGATAATATTGACTCCTGCTGCTTGCAATTCTAATGCCTCTTCATTCAAAATTTTGGCAAATTCCCAAGCTAATTTTTCACGGCTTTTATAATGGCTATCGTACAGCGTATCAATCATGGTCATCGGGCCAGGTAATGCCCATTTAATCGGTTGATTGGTATATTGACGTAAAAATTTGGCATCTTCTACAAAGACTGATTTTGGACGATGAACTTCACCAACTACGGTTGGCACGCTAGCATCATAGCGGTTACGGATACGCACAGTTTCACGCTTTTCAAAATCCACCCCTGCCAAATGCTCAATAAAAGTGGTAACAAAGTGCTGGCGGGTCTGCTCGCCATCACTGACAATATCAATGCCTGCGTGTTGCTGTTGTTGCAAAGCGACCAACAAAGCGTCTTGCTTGCCTTCTTGTAGTTGCTCTTCAGGTAGTTTCCATGGCGACCATAATTTCTCTGGTTCAGCCAGCCATACTGGTTTTGGTAAACTGCCTGCGGTAGCTGTTGGTAGTAAAATATTGCTCATGATCAATCTCAAATAAATTTTTTTAAAAATGTAAAGGTGCGTACTACGCACCTAAACGATTTACTTTACAATGCACATTAAAGCACTGCGGTATTTGCCCATTTTTCTAGCACATTTTTGTATGGCTGAATAAAATGTTCACGGGTATATTCGCCTTGTTGAATCGCCAATTGCGTACGCTCAACACGGTCATAGTTAATCTTGGTCACTGAATAGTCATCATGCGTCAAGCTTGGCTGAAATTGCTGACCAGCAGTAGTGTTGGCATTGTAGATTTCAGGACGATAGATTTTTTGGAATGTTTCCATGGTGCTGATTGCACTGATGAGCTCAAGATTGGTGTAATCATTTAACAAATCACAGTCCGCTTGGAAATAGAACGCATACGGTGCAACCGATTTTGGTGGCATAAAGTAACGTACCGTCATGCCCATTTTGGCAAAGTATTCATCAGTTAGAGAATATTCATCTTGACGATATTCTACGCCCAAAATTGGATGTGAATTTGCAGTTTGGTGATAAGTTTTGGTATGCGATACACTTAAACAAATCACTGGTGGCTTTTTAAATTTGCTCTTATACGCTTCAGAGTTCAATAAGTATTGGAACAATTTACCGTGCAATTCACCATAATTTTCAGGTACGCTGAATTGATTTTTGTCTTTATTGTATTCACGCAACAAAACGCTGAAGTCATAATCACGTACATAAGATGAAAAATTATTACCAATAATTCCGTCAAAACGTTGTCCTGTTTTGTGATCCACGATAGTTGTTTTCAAAATTTCAATTGCAGGGAACAATTCGCCCTTACCTTCGATATCAATGTCCGCAGACACAATGTCTAATTCAACAGAATAACGATCGCCTGTAGGATTGTCCCATGATGCCAAGTCGTTAAAACGTTGATTAATCATTTGTAAAGTATTACGTAAATTTTGCTCACGGTCTTCGCCACGTGCCAAATTGGCAAAGTTAGTGGTCAAACGTGTATGTTGTGGTGGTTGATAATTTTCATCAAAACGTAAAGTATTGACACTACAGTTAAATTCAGTCATGGTTATTCCCCCATCATTTCGCAATATTGCTTGATCGACAACAAAATTGGTCGTCAAAGTTTATGCTGTTATTTATACTCGATTTTTAACATGAATAAAAATGATATAATTAGAATACAACATGAATAAAATTCATTTTAATAGAAAGTGAAAAGTTTGCGTTTTTAAGATATTGATTTATATGAATTGAAAATAAAACATTAAATCTCATCCATGATAATTACACAAAAAAATAGAGCAAATCTTTTGATTTACTCTATCTCATAGCTGACATCTGCGAAAGAATAGTTATTTTTTCTTTACTACGTCTGCATTTGGTTTAAAGCTCGCAATCGCCTTACCCACATCGCCACCGTTCTGCTGTACAGTATTACGGAATTGATCACGGAAAGTTAACGCCAAATCGATACCGCTCACATTGATGTTACGGATTTTCCATTGGTTATTGATGTCTGTCAATTGGAATGCGATTGGAATACGATTACCACCACCCGTTCTAAAATCCATTACGACAACAGGATACTGTGCATTGGTGTTACGGTACGGACGTAAAGTATAACCTTCTGAGCTATACTGGCTAATACCACGTGAATAAGTACGCACAATACTGTCACGGAAGTTTGTGGTAAATTGTGCACGTTGTGCTGCCGTAGTATATTGGCTCGTTGCATATTGGCCAAGCACTAGACGTGTAAAGCCTTGCTCATCAACATAAGGTTGTACGTTTTGTGATACCAAACGATTAATCACTGCTGGATTGCTTAATTGACCTTTATTCTGATTAAGCTGTGCTAACATTTGATCAGAAATACGCTTAATGAATGCGTCCGGTGCTTCGCTTGGTGCAGCAAATGCCATCGAGCTGGCAAAAATTGCTGATACAGCTGTTGCTAGAGCAACTTTTTGTGTCATTTTCATGGTGTTTCTCCTGAGAAACTTACTCTTTGAATAATTTGGTTTCATCCATTTCAGCGACAGCAGTTTTGCTGGCACTGGCAGGACGACTTGTTTGGCTTTCGCCTTGGGTTGCTTTATCCGCTACAGTTTTATCCGTAGCATCTTGCGTATCTGCTTTTTCTGTAGTGGTGCTCGTTGCAGTTTCGGTAGAAGCAGAAGCTGTTGCTGGTTTTGCATCAGATTTACCGCTATTACTGATAAATTTACTCACCAAGTCTTCAATTTCTACCGTACCTTGAGTTTGTGTTTCCGCAAAGCTACCGCCTTGAGGCACATAACCTAGACCACCACCGAGATCAATCTTCAAATACTTTTCACCAATAATGCCATTGGTTGCAACCTTTATATAAGCATCTTTATCGATAGAAGTAATGTTGTTCATGTTATCAATTAGTATTTTTTCCATCGCTTTTTGTTGCTCTGGATTTGCTGCTTGATAATCAGAACTAAACTTCAACTCTTCCAATGCATAGCCTTGCACAGTCTTAAGTTGCTCGGTATTGAATGTCGTTAAATCTTTATTCATTTTTAAGGTCACGAGCGCTTTGCCTGTAACAGGATCAAAATCGATTTTATCGACTTGACCGACTTTTACCCCTGCAATAGTGACTTTGGCACGCTCTTTTAGACCACTAATATTGTCAAATTTTGCCGTCAGCGTATAAGGATTGCTGACGCTATTGCCTGCAAAACCACTGACTCGCATTGCCAATAAAAACAATGCCAAACCAAATACAATCACTAATGCACCAACGGCCAGCTCTACTGAACGTGATTTCATGAAACGCCTCCGAACATGACCGCAGTCAAGACAAAATCAAAACCTAATACACACAAAGATGAATAAACTACTGTACGAGTCATCGCACTGGCAATGCCTTCTGGCGTTGGTTCACAGGCATAGCCTTGATAAACCGCAATCCATGTACAGATAAAAGCAAAAACCATACTTTTGATGATTGTGCCATTCAATACATCTTTAGAAAATTCAACGGTAGATTGCATACTGTTCCAAAATGAACCGACATCTGCACCTAAAAAATCCACTCCGACAAATTTACCGCCCATAATACCGACCGCAGCAAAAATCACGGATAAAATTGGTAAACTGACCATACCCGCCCAAAAACGTGGTGAAACGATTTGTTTGAGTGGATCGACACCGATCATTTCCATACTGGCAAGCTGTTCAGTTTGTTTCATCGAACCAATTTCGGCAGTCAGAGCCGAACCTGCACGCCCTGCAAACAATAATGCCGCAACGACTGGTGCTAGCTCACGCAACAAGGTCAAGGCTACCGCTGTCCCCAACATCGCTTCGCTACCAAAATTGACCAAGATGCTATACATCTGTAAACCAAGCACACCACCAATAAATAGACCAGATACACCAATAATCAACAGCGATAACACACCAACACGATACATCTGATAGACAAATAAGCCTACTCCACGCCCTGTTGGGGCTGAAAACAGTACCTGTGCAAGCATCAAGGTTGCATAACCAATACCTTGTACACGTTCAATCACGCGTCGCCCTAAATCCGCCACAAATTGCGTCATACGCTTGCTCCTGTTGGCTGTGGTAGGCTACTAAATTGATAATCTACAGGACCATCTGGTGAGCCTGTCAAAAACTGCTGTACAAATGCCGATGAAGACTGACGAAGCTGTTCTGGCGTACCTTCACCTTGTACTTTACCTTCAGCCACCACATACACATAATCTGCAATCGACAAAGTTTCCTGCACATCGTGTGAAACAATAATAGTCGTGACATTGTCTAAGCTTTCACTAATCGAGCGGACTAATCGAGCCAATACACCCATCACAATTGGGTCTTGTCCTGCAAATGGCTCATCATACATGACCAATTCTGGATCTAAAGCGATCGCTCGTGCTAATGCCGCACGACGATTCATACCGCCTGATAGCTCTGACGGCATCATCTTTTCTGCACCACGCAAGCCCACGGCTTCTAAGCGTTGAGAAACAATTTCTGCGATTTGTGCTTCAGTATAATTACGGTGTGCACGAATTGGGAAAGCGACGTTTTCATAGACATTCATATCGGTAAATAAAGCACCGCTCTGAAACAACATTCCCATTCTGGCACGTGCTTCAAACAAGGCCTTGCGTGACATTTTGGCAATATCTTGCCCGTCCAATAGCACTTGCCCTTGATCAGGTTTGAGCTGTCCGCCAATCAAGCGTAACAATGTAGTCTTACCCGTTCCTGACGGTCCCATCAGGGCAGTGATTTTGCCACGACGTATTTGAATATCTACACCTGCATAGATTACACGTGTACCACGTTTAAAATGTAGATTTTGGACATCAATCAAGACATCGTTACAACCCTGTTTTATTTCTGGTTCGATGACTTGTTCCTGCCGTTGTTGTTCGCTCATGACAGCATTATCATTGGTAATAAAAAGGCGATTATTTTAACGAATTTTTTTGTTTGATTTGTAGCTTTATCGCAAAAATTGTGCTTAATCTGTGGATTTAAATCGTTTATTCTATACTATAGATTAAAAAACTGCCTCATAAGGCAGTCTTTCAAAAATAAATTTACTCTGTATTTTAAGCTTTGGCTTTTGCTACTTCTGGTGGTACATAGAATTTATGACGGTTAAACAAACGTTCGAGTATGTTAAAGCCAAACATAATCATCCAAGCCAACAATAAATAGATAATACCCGCAGCAAACAACAATTCTAATGGCGTATAAGTCTTGGCAGCGATAGTACGTGCTGCACCAGTAATGTCCATCATAGTAATGGTTGATGCCAATGCACTACCTTTAAGCATAAAAATTAATTCATTGCTATAGGCTGGCAGCATAATACCAAAAGCACGTGGCAGAATAATACGTGTAAATTTTTGTACTGTTGACATACCCATTGCATCAGCAGCTTCAAGCTCACCTTTCGGAATGGACATAATCGCACCACGTACGATTTCACCGATATAGGCACTGGTATTTAAGCTAAACGCAATGATTGCACACCAGTAGGGCTTGCTTAATACAGGCTCCCAAAGCGATGAATTTTTGACTACTTCAAACTGACTTAGACCATAGTAAATCAAAAACATCTGCACTAATAATGGCGTACCACGGAAAAAGAAAATATATAAAAAAGGCAAACCTTTAATGAATATATTATCCGAAACACGTAAAACCCCGAGAATAATGCCGAATACCAAACCTACTGCACAAGCGATAAATACGAGCTGTAAAGTCAATGGTGCCGCTTTGAGTAGCTCTGGAAAATACTCAACAATAACGTGCCAATTCCAGTTCATGCTACACCTCCTGTGATATCAGCTCTTTTTTGTTTACGCATTTTTTTGGCGTAGCGTTGTGCAGGATTGCTGATCCACTCGCCCCAACTGATGCATAAGGTAATCACCACAGTAAGCCCCAAGTAAATCAGTGCTGCTACCATAAAGAATGTGAACGGTTGCTGAGTTGTCTGACCTGCACGACCTGCATAATACATGATGTCTTTTAGGCCAATCACTGAAATGAGTGCAGTATCTTTCATCAATACCAAGAATAAGTTACCTAAACCAGGTAAAGCAACTAACCACACTTGCGGTAAAATGATACGCCAAAATGTTTGAAATGGTCGCATACCCATGACTTGCGAAGCTTCCCATTGACCTTTTGGAATCTCTTGAATTGCCATACGGAACACTTCTGTCGCATAAGCACCAAACATCGTGGATAATGCAACAACACCTATCCAAAATTCATTGATATTAACGTGCTTTGTATAACCTATTTTAGGTAAAATCCATAACAATACGATTTGCACACCAAAGTACATAAATAACACGTATAGAAGCTCTGGAATACCACGTACTAAAGTGGTGTAAAGCATTGCCCATTTGCGAAAAATCCAAACGTTAGACAGTTTACCCATTGCACCGAGCATACCGAAGATCAAGCCGAAAAATAGACTTGTCACTGCAAGCTTCACTGTGACAATTGTGCCTTGCAGCAACACGCCACCAAAACCGTGCAAATCAATCATTTTTTACTCCTTTTCTACTCACCGATTGCTTGAGTAGAACTGCCTTACCTGCGTTATGTTGCAATGCAAAGCTTGTCTCACCAGTTGATTTAAGTCTGATATTTAGCATTTATTCCTATGCACATTCTGAGCAAAAATGCCGTAGCAGATCATACAAAGAAAATAGCACAATGAACACGTTCACAGATGATAATGCTTAAATTAGCCATTTATCAAATTAATTCATTTTTTTGATAAATATTGCTTTGATTTATAAAAACAATTGCATCCACTTATACAATTATAGGGACAATAATTGCCCCTATAATGTTGATTTTGACTTAGCTATTTATATTAACATAAAGCCTTACTGTGCAGCACTTGCTGTCGCACTAGCAGGTGCTGTTGCCGCACTAGCAGGTGCTGTTGCCGCACTTGCTGGTGCTGTCGCTGTTGCAGTATTTGCTGATGGTACAGCAAAATATTTATCCGCAATCTTTTGATATTCACCGCTGGCTTTTAACTCACCCAATGCTTTGTTAAAACGGTCTTTCAAAGGACTGCCTTTTTCAAATGCAATACCCAAGTGGTCGTCAATATTGATTTCTTGACCTTTAACATTAAAGCCCTTGCCTTTATCTGTACTTAACCATGTCATCGCTGGTGCTTTATCAGAGATTACTGCATTTAGACGGCTGTTACCTAATTCTAAGAAAGCATTGTCTGAAGTATCATAGAATTTAGACTGTGCTTTTGGATGATTTTTTTCTAACCATTGAGATGCAATCGTCGAACGTTGAGCACCAATTGGTTTACCATCAATATCAGCTGGATTTTTTGGATCAAAATTACTGTCAGATTTTGCAACGAATACCAAAGTATTGTCATAATAAGGATCACTGAAATCCAAAACTTGTTGGCGTTCTGGTGTAATAGACATACCCGCAATAATCACATCGTATTTACCTGCTTTTAACGCAGGAATAATACCATCCCAATCCTGTGCTTTGACTTCACATTTGGCTTGCATTTGCTTACATAAAGCATTGACCAAGTCCACATCAAAACCACCTAAGCTACCATCAGCATTCGTGAGGTTAAAAGGTGCATAAGCGCCTTCTGTTGCAATACGAATGACTTCGCCACTTGGTGCTGCGCCTGCCGCACTTGTACCTGAAGCTGCTGCATCTGATTTTGCAGCATTGTCGCCGCCACAACCTACAAGTAATGTGGTCATAAGCATTGAAGCGTAGAGTGAATATTTCATCATTTTAAGTATCCTTACTGGTTACTGGGGTAAATGCTGAATTTTATCATTAAAATTCAGCCTATTCTTACAGTGTCTATATAGACATTGACTGCAAAATTTGACTGTAGTGAACACAAATATCATTTAAAAATGCAGTCGAGCAACTTACATTATCAACATTTATGCATAATACACAAATGTTTTTTAACGATTTTGTGTTCACTATGCAAAATTATTTTGCTGCACTTGCCACCGCAGAAGCTGGTTGGCTACTTGCCATTTCCGCACTCGCTGTTTGTGACTGTGTCTTAGCACCTGCATTGACGATACTTGGATCAAAGTATTTCAATACAATTTTATCGTACTCACCATTGGCTTTTAATGTTTGCAAAGCTTTGTTGAACTCACCTGCCAAAGCAGTGTCATTTTTACGTAAAGCAATGGCAACTGCATCATTGATATCGATTGGTGCACCTTTTACTTCAAAACCTTGACCTTTATCGCTTTTTAACCAATCTGAGATAGGCACGATATCAGACAACATAAATTCAGCACGACCTGCAGTTAAATCTAAATAAGCATTGTCTTGCTTGTCATAGGTTTTGATCTGAGCTGTCGGATGATTTTTTTCCAAATACTGTGCAGAAACAGTTGCTTGTTGAGTAGCAATGCTATGTCCACCGATATTGGCAATCGTGGTATCTACACCTTTTTTGCCCACCAAAACCAACTTACTATGGAAGTATGGATCACTAAATAGCACAGCTTGGCTACGTTCTGGTGTGATTGACATACCTGCCATGATGGCATCAAATTTTTGTGCATTCAAACCAGGAATCAAACCATCCCAATCTTCTGAAGTGATCTTACATTCTGCTTTCATCTCTTTACACATTGCATTGGCAAGATCAATTTCGAAACCCATAAGGTTGCCTTGACTATCCATGTAGCTAAATGGTTTATAGCTTGACTCGGTTGCAATGCGGATGACTTTGGCATTACCTTGACCTGCCGCTGGTGCAGATGCACCTGCTGCACTGTCATTGCTCTGACTGCATGCTGTCATTGCCAAAGCCAATACTGGGAGAGCGAATAAACTTGAATATGAACGCAACATAATAAAACTCTTGAGCTAAAGTAAAATATAAATTAACGGTGTGATGCCATAAAGTCTTTCACACGCTGTGATGTTGGATTGTCAAAGACTTGCTGTGGTGTACCGATTTCTTCGATACGACCTTGATGTAAAAACACCACTTGACTAGACACTTCACGTGCAAAACGCATTTCATGCGTAACGATCAACATGGTACGACCTTCTTCAGCCAAACCACGCATAACGGCTAATACTTCATTCACCAATTCAGGGTCTAGAGCACTGGTTGGCTCATCAAATAATAGTACTTGTGGGTTCATTGCCAAAGCACGTGCGATTGCCACACGCTGACGCTGACCACCCGACAGATTATCAGGATAAGCATCTTTTTTGTCTAATAGCCCTACTTTGTTTAGTAAAACTTCAGCTTCACTTATGGCTTTGGCTTTAGGAACTTTCAAAACTTGTGTTGGGCCTTCAATAATATTTTCTAAAATTGTCTTGTGCGGCCATAAGTTAAAGTTTTGGAATACAAAACCGATACGTGAACGAAAAGTTTCTAACTGACGAGCATTTGCGGCTTTTAGTTCATCGCCAGCCTTCACCAATTTTAATTCTTCATTACCAACGATGATACGTCCACTTGATGGTTTTTCTAACAAATTAATGCAGCGTAAAAAAGTAGATTTACCTGATCCCGATGAACCAAGAATTGAAATGACATCACCATCACGTGCTTGTAGAGATACTCCCTTTAACACTTCTAATGAGCCATAACTTTTATGGATATCCTGCACTTCCAGTGCGATAGGACGTTCTGTTGAATTGACCATAATTACGCTATCCGATGTATGTAATTTAGACTTATGGTTAAGCCGAAAATAAGATGCTGTATTTTTGCCAAAAATAGCATTGAATTGCAATGTTTTTTTCAAGAATTTAATCGATTTAACCGTAAAAATGTCAACTTTATATCATAAAAATCTTATAACTCTTATAAAACTATAAGTAATCAATAAAGTCGTTTTACTTATCATATCTTCATTACAATCTACCAAAACAAAAAAAGCAATCCGAACTGATCGAATTGCCTTCTTTATAATTTAAAACTATTCTGCGTTTAAGTGTACTGATTAACGCTCAAATTTGCGACGACGCTCGCCTGCTTGACCACCAAAACGCTCACCATCTGGACGGCGACCACGGCGTTCATCACCTTGTGAAAAACGATGTTCAGTATTCTCATGACGACCAAAACGACGTTCGCCACCACGGTCATCACGACCTTCTGAACGATTGAACTCACGGCGTGGACGGTCGCTATTGAAGCTACGTGCAGGGCGGTCACCATCACGCTCAAAACGTGGTTTATCGCTACGACCTTCTGAACGATTAGATTCATGGCGCGGGCGATCGCTATTGAAGCTACGTGCAGGACGGTCACCATCACGCTCAAAACGTGGTTTATCGCTACGACCTTCTGAACGATCAAATTCACGACGCGGGCGATCATTATCAAAGCTACGACGTGGACGATCACCATCACGTTCAAAACGCGGGCGGTCTTCACGATTGCCTTCACGACCACCTTCTTGACGTTCACGTGCTTTAAAATGCCCTTCACCTTCTACACGGCGTTTACCACCGAAACCGCCACCAAAGCTACGTTCGCCACGATCTGAACGCTCACCACGACCACCAAAGTCACGACCACGACCGCCGCCACTGCGTTTACGATCTTTACCACCTTTACCACCTTTTGGACGCTCTGGTGGTGGAGATGGCTCTAAGCCTTCGATTTCAGATACCGCCAAACGGGTTTCTAAATATTCTTCTAAAGCACGGATCTTGCCACGCTCACGGTAAGTCGCCAAAGTCACCGCTTGACCACTACGACCCGCACGACCTGTACGACCTACACGGTGTACATAGTCTTCATTTTTCATTGGTAAACCAAAGTTAATCACGTGAGAGATGGTTGGCACATCCAAACCACGTGCTGCAACATCAGTTGCCACTAAGATTTTTGCTTTGCCATCGCGAATACTTTTTAAACGACGATTACGTACTGATTGTGGCATTGCACCGTGTAATGCAACCACAGAGTGACCTGCTTCAGCCAACTCTTCAGCCAACATATCAGTATCTTCTTGCGTTGATGCGAAAACAACCGCTTGATCTAAGTTTTCATCGCTTAACCAATGGCTTAACAATTTTTTCTTGTGTTCAAAACCGTCTGTCCAATGCAATGTTTGTGTTACATCAGTGTTGGTCGCATGACCTGTTTCAATTGCGATACGTGTTGGATCATTGCCCATCATAGTACGAGCAAGGCTGACAATACGATCTGCGAATGTTGCAGAGAACATCAATGTTTGTTCACGTTGGTTTGCCAAGTCGCTGATTGCTTCTAAGTCTTCAGCAAAACCTAAGTCCAACATACGATCCGCTTCATCCACGATTAACGCTTGTACTTGGTTTAATTTTAATTGACGACGGTTTACCAAATCCAATAAACGACCTGGTGTTGCAACCAATACTTGTGCACCTTTAAGTTGTTGGATTTGCTTACCAAAAGGCATACCACCCATCACTGCTGCGATACGTGCACCTTTCATGTGACGCACTAAATCAATCGCATCGTGGCTGACCTGTTGCGCAAGTTCACGTGTTGGGCAAAGTACCAAGATTGACGGTGCTGGCATAGCACGCATACGATCTTTAAATGATAATGCATTGTTTTCTTGTTTTGCCAAAGCATTTAATGTAGGCAATAAGAAAGCGACTGTTTTACCTGAACCTGTTTGGCTAGATACCAAAAGGTCTTTGCCTTCTAAAGCAGCAGGAATCGCTTGTTCTTGTACAGGAGTTGGGCTAGTAAAGCCAAGACCTTCTAATGCTTGTTGTAATGGCTCAGCCAAATCAAAATCTGTAAATTGAATAGACATAATTCATCTCACCGTCTAGCGGTGCTCCAAATGGTGGGAATATATTTCCCCAAAATATTAAGGACATCGGCAGACAGCAAGACAAGACCTTGATTGCATCAAATTTGCATGGTCTAATTGCTATAATTCTTTTCGTTAACAAACACAGATGCAATGGCAATTGTTGAAAAAACAATTGTCAGACAATCATCATGTCTTGATCGATTAGGTGTCGATGTGTCGAAACGCACACATGATTACGAGCGACAACCTGAAAATCGCAAGATGCGATTCGGCGCGCAGATGACGTTCTCTATGAACAAAACGCGCAGATAAAATGATGAGTGAAAACTCATAAACAAAAGAGATGTTCAGGTAATGAACGGAAATTTTCGTGCGTGAGCGTACTATAACAGAATAAAACCACAAAAGATAGCTTATATTTAAAATAAATATTATTTATAGAAAAATACGACCTTGAAAAGCACATTGATTTTTTCTTTTTTTATTACTATAGCAAAAGAAATTAATAAATGGCACAAATCCACATAAAATAGAAGAACAGGGTATCAATACAATCTAAACG
>NZ_JBHFHK010000055.1:0-15744 GCF_041928215.1 Hubeiibacter jixunmingi
TGGCTGTCGCTAAAGCCCTTGATTGTTTCGTATCTCATCTTGTCATTATATCAAAACTTTCGCAAGAGGTCTATTGTATTGCTGGATCGGATATTAAAATTAATGATATTGAAGAATTGTATTTAAACTTAATAGACTTGATAAATAAAAAAATGAAAAAAAATCCTAAATGGAAAAATGGTATAGAATTGGGTAAAACTCTAATTGAAAAAAAATTTAGTGATATTGAGCATTTTTTCAACCCATCTGAAGAGATTATAAAAGCATATAAAGCCGAAAAAGAAAAGAAGAAATTATAAGCGAACGCCACAGTAAAATGTGGCGTTTTTATTGACTTAAAAAATATCAACCATTAGTTAATGATTTGTTCTTGGCATGAGAAGATAAAGTAAAGGAATATAAGCCCATGCAACAAACGATGTCACACAAAAAACCGACCCGAAGGTCGGCTTTTCGTTACTGATTAGCGTTAAACACGTTCAATAATGGTTGCAATACCTTGACCTAGACCGATACACATGGTGGCAAGACCGATTTGCGTATCTTGTTGTTCCATGACGTTGAGCAAAGTCGTGGTAATACGTGTACCCGAACAACCCAATGGATGACCCAAAGCAATCGCACCACCGTTATGGTTTACAATGTCTTGCTTGTCGTATAGACCCAAACCTTTTAATACCGACAAACCTTGTGCTGCAAAGGCTTCGTTCAACTCAACCGTTTGAATATCGTTGATGCTTAAACCTGCACGTTTTAGAGCTTTTTGTGTTGCTGGTACTGGACCATAACCCATAATCGCCGCATCACAACCTGCTACAGCCATACCACGAATTACCGCACGCGGTTTTAAACCAAGGTCTTGAGCTTTTTGAGCAGACATCAATAACATCGCTGATGCACCATCAGACAATGCCGATGCGGTTGCAGCAGTCACTGTACCCCCTTTTGGATCAAAGACAGGACGCAAAGCTTGGAACGCTTCAAGATTGGCATCTGGACGAATCACTTCGTCAATATCGCACATTTGCAAGAAACCATTGGCATCATGACCTGCGATAGGTACGATTTCATTTTTAAAACGACCTTCTTGTGTCGCTGCCCATGCACGACGGTGCGATTCTACACCGAAAGCATCTTGTTCTTCACGGGTAATGCCGTTCATACGACCCAGCATTTCAGCGGTCAAGCCCATCATATTCGATGCTTTGGCATAGTGTTTTGATGCCAATGGGTTGAGATCTACACCATGCATCATGCCAACGTGACCCATATGTTCAACACCACCGACTACAAAGATGTCACCTTGATTGGTGGCAATTTGAGCCGCTGCGGTATGAATGGCTTGCATTGATGAACCACATAGACGGTTTACAGTTTGACCGCCTGTGGTTTTTGGAATACCTGCCAAAAGCACGATATGACGTGCGATGTTCCAGCCTTGTTCTAAGGTTTGGTTGACCGAACCCCAAATCAGGTCTTCAATTTCATTGGTGTCAAACGGGTTACGTGCCAATAAGCCACGCACCAAATCCGCTGACATATTATCCGCACGAACGTTACGGAACATACCATTTTTGGTTTTACCCATGGCGGTACGCACACCATCAACAATCACGATATCACGTGGATTTAAGTTTGCCATGTTATTCCTTCCTTATCCGTAAAAACTTTTGCCACTTTTCGCCATATCGACCAACAATTGTGGTGCTTCATACGCTTTGCCTAAGTGTGCATACTTATTACACAATGCCACATATTGTTCTACACCGATTTGGTCGATATAACGGCAAGGACCACCACGGAATGGCGGGAAACCAATACCCATAATCATTGCCATATCCGCTTCGCTTGCGGTTGCAACGATTTTGTCTTCCAAGCAGCGAACCGTTTCATTGCATAGGGTAAGCATCATACGGTCAATGATTTCTTGGTCATCAAAGGCATGCTTTTCAGCAGTTGCTACGCTTGCCACCAATGCGTCAGCAGACGGGTCAGCCACTTTGGCTTTTTTACCTCTTTTGTCCAATTCGTATTTATAAAAACCAATATCGTTCTTTTGACCCAAACGTTGATTTTCATACATCACTTGAATCGCGCCTTTGAAATCTGGCTTCATACGGTTTGGAAACCCTTCTGCCATTACTTCTGCACCGTGTACACCTGTATCAATACCGACCACATCAATCAAATAGGCTGGACCCATCGGCCAGCCAAATTTTTCCATGACTTTATCGATTTGAACAAAATCCGCACCATCTTTAAGCAATAAATCAAATGCACCAAAGTAAGGGAACAAGACACGGTTGACCAAGAACCCTGGGCAATCATTCACCACGATTGGCGTTTTTCCCATTTTTTGTGCTAAAACTACTGTGGTTGCAATCGCTTCATCAGAAGTCTTTTCGCCACGAATCACTTCAACCAACGGCATCATGTGTACTGGGTTAAAGAAGTGCATACCGACAAAGTTTTCTGGGCGTTTTAAGGCTTTTGCCAAACGGGTGATTGAAATCGTTGAAGTATTTGATGCGATAATGGTATTGTCACGCACACGGCTTTCTACATCAGCCAAGACTTTTTCTTTGACTGCTGGATTTTCCGTGACCGCTTCAATCACGATGTCCACGTCTTTAAATTCATCATAACTCAAAGTCGGACGGATACGTGCCAAGGTTTCGCCCATTTGTGCTGGGGTGATTTTGCTACGTTCTACTTGTTTGGTGAGCAATTTATTGGCTTCATTCATACCCAATTCGAGCTGTTTGTTACCAATGTCTTTCATGATGATAGGCGTACCTTTGACCGCAGATTGGTAAGCGATACCGCCACCCATAATGCCTGCACCCAGTACTGCTGCCATATTGACATCATGTGCGCCTTTCTCATGTTTTTTAGCGACTTTCTTCACAAATTGATCGCTTAGGAACAAACCAATCAAGGCTTTGGCTTGCGGTGTTGCCGCAGCTTTGGCAAAGTATTCTGCTTCAGTTTTGATGGCTTCATCACGAGTTTGTGTGACAGAAATTTGTAAGCTGTCCAATGCCAGTTTTGGTGCTGGATATTGTGCTGGATTGGCTTTTGCCAAAATCACGCCTTTGGCACTGTTAAATGCCATCATTTGCTCGATTTGGTTTAATTTTACTGGTACTAATTTTTCTTGACGTTTTGCTTGCCAATCAAACTCACCGCTAATGGCTTTTTTCACCACATCAACAGCAGCCGCTTGCAATTGCTCTGGGCTGACTACAGCATCGACTGCACCAACTTTAAGTGCATCATCTGCTTTATATTGTGTACCTGTACCGATCCACTCTAGGGCATTGTCCACGCCCACAACACGGCTCAAACGAACTGTACCGCCGTAGCCTGGGAAGATACCCAATTTTACTTCAGGTAAGCCGACTTGGGCTTTGCTAGACATAACACGATAGTCACATGCCAAGCACATTTCAAAACCACCACCCAAAGCAACGCCATTAATCGCCGCAACAGTCGGTAAATTTAAATCTTCAAAAGCATTAAAAATTTGATGTACATCTAAGACTTTGGCAGTAATTTCTTCTACACTTGATGAAAACATCGCACCAAATTCGGTAATATCCGCACCAACAATAAATACTGGCTTGCCACTGGTAACGACTAAGCCTTTAATCTGACCATCTGCCTTGATCGCTTGAGTTGCATCTTTTAAATCTTGTAAAGTCACTTGGTTAAATTTATTGACCGATTCATCTTGTAAGTCAAAACGTAATTCGGCAATAGCATCGTCTAGACGTTGCACAGTGATCGCACGACCGTTATGGATCATCTTGATCTCCTATTTTTGCGGGTTAAATGATAAAAAATAGCTTAGTCTGCTAGGGCTACTTTGTCCATTCACTATAACCAAAATTAGACAATTTAAAACGACTAATCATGACGCTAGCGTCATGTTGTATTTTTGCAATAAATTTCAATATAAAAAATAGTAAAACTGAGCAGGGGTTTTATTGTTTACTAATTTTAAATTGTTGATATTTATGATAAATATGTATTAAATGGATCGTGGTCTATTTTACTAAAATGAACGGTTATTTATTTTGCAAAAATATGCTAGCATAAAAGTCATTTTTCACATTTAAAACAAATTTTTAGGTATTGTCATGATGTCTTTATTAAAATCTCCAGTGTGGTTTTCACTATGTATTGCAACGGTGGCGTTAACGGCTTGTGACCGCAATAATCCGCTCAATCTGACCCCAGAACAACATTGGCAAAGCTTTTGTAGTACCTATCAAGGTGCGGCATATAATATTATGCACGATAGACAAAATGGCATTGCATTTGAAAAAGCCTTAGCACACGTGGAAAAATTACCACAAGGTCAAGAGCGTGAGATGCTGATTGCTGTGGTCAAGGATGCTTATAATCAACCACAAAAAGCCACCTTTGATGAACGCCAAAAAGCCAAAGAAGACTTTCGTCAAGGCAAATACGAACAATGTTTGGCAACGCCACATAGTGAACGTAAAGTGCCTGCAAAATCTTAACTGTTATTTTTAAATCATCGAGCGAAAATGAAAATATTACAATCCAAATACTATCGCCCACGCCAGATTTTTACCGAAAATCTACGCGATAACCAATATCAAATCCAAGTCAAAGACTTAGATGAAGAGATTCGTGCGTCCAATAGTCCATATGCCGAGCTGATTAATTCCTTATTTCCAAGTATCAGCTTTCATGGTGATGGTGTGGTGATTCGCCGTGATTTATTGAGCGATTTTGTGGCTTGTGATGATTATCATGTGGTGTCTTTTGATAAGCATAGCGACCGTTTTTATCAAGATGAATTGTGCTTTTTCCATCCAGAATTTGAATTTTTTATCTTGTGTAATGAAGACTTAAGCAATGATTATGACAAGACCATTATTGAGTCGGGCTTTTTGTCGGTCGAGCTGTTGGCTTATGATTCACGTCGTGCTGACAGCCTTAAAAATCTCGAACAATTTCATAAAAAATATTTGGAAAAATATGTATCCAGTGAAGCCAAGATTTCTTTATTGTTAAAAGAAGGGCAGAATTTAGCCTTTAAATCGCATAGTATCAAACCACATCAGCTGGATTTGCATACCATGTACAATGATGATTTTTTGCCTGTACATCAAAAAATCAAACACGAACTGACGCATGGCAATAAAGGTTTGGTGCTGTTGCATGGTGTGGCAGGGTCGGGCAAGACCAATTATATCAAATGGCTCACTGCTCAAGTGCCTGAAAAGAATTTTATTTTTGTGCCAAATAATTTAATCGGTGCTTTGGCAACGCCTGAATTTATGGGCATGTTGATTGACAATAAAAATTCAGTCTTGGTATTGGAAGATTGCGAAAATTATATTGCCGAGCGTGTTGGCGGTGGGAATAGCAATGATGTGGTATCGACGATTTTAAATATTGCTGATGGGATTTTGTCAGATGTATTGGAGTGTCAATTTATTTGTACATTTAATGCCGATTTGATGGACATTGACCATGCTTTATTACGTCAAGGGCGATTGATTGCCGAGTATCAATTCAATGCCTTGAGTGAGGAAAAAGCCAATCAATACTTAGCATCAGTGGGTAAAGACCTGCAAGTCGATAGCCCGAAAACCCTTGCTGAAATCACCAATATTGATGAAAGTCATTTTAAAGTGGAAAAAGTCGGTGGTCGATTTGGTTTTGCGGTAGATTGAACTAAAAACGGCAACCCTTTCAGTTGCCGTTTTTTTATTTCTAATTCAATAGATTACAACACCATCGCTGCAATCCAGCCAAAAATCATTAATGGAATATTAAAATGCACAAAGGTCGGTACAACAGTATCCCAAATATGGTCATGCTGTCCATCTACACCCAAGCCTGATGTTGGTCCTAAGGTCGAATCTGATGCGGGCGAACCTGCATCACCTAACGCTGCGGCAGTACCAATAATTGCCACGGTTGCCAAAGGTGAAAAGCCCAATTGAATACACAAAGGCACATATAATACTGCCAAAATCGGTACGGTGCTGAATGATGAACCGATACCCATGGTCACTAGCAAGCCCACCAACAGCATCAAAAATGCTCCCATGCCTTGACTGCCGCCAATCATTGCTGCAACGGTACTCACCAAGGTATCAACCTGACCTGTCGCTTTCATTACTGCGGCAAAACCTGATGCTGCAATCATGATAAAGCCGATCAATGCCATCATCCGCATGCCTTGCATAAACACATCGTCAGACTGTTTCCACTTAAAAATTCCTGCAAAAGATAAAATCGCAAAACCAACCAAACCACCTAATGCCATCGAACCTGATTGCAAACGCACCACCAACACCGCCACAATCGCAATCAAAGACATGATAATAGTACGTGTCGCTACCGTTGGGGTGGCTGATGCACCACTGTCTTCACGCATCGAGTGCTGTACGGTAATTTGCATATCTTGATACTGACGTGGCTTGCGATAGCTAACAAAGACTGCAAATAACATGCCTAAGAACATCCCAGCAACAGGAATCGCCATCCCTGCAGGCATCATCCATTTTTCGATGACAAAATGATACGGTGCTGCTGCGGTATTGATTTGTTTCATCACCAAATCTTCAAGGAAAATCGCGCCAAAGCCTGCAGGAATCAGCATATATGTGCCGACCAAGCCCATGGTCATAACACACGCCACTGCACGGCGATCGAGCTGCAAACGATTCATCGCAATCAGTAATGGCGGTACTAACACAGGAATAAAGGCAATATGCACAGGAATCACATTTTGTGACATCATGGCAGCTGCCAATAAAGAAATCAGCAAAATAAATTTAATTTTAAAAACACTTTTAGGATTGATGTTGGCATCATTTTGAATCATACCGACGATCTTATGTGCAAATACATCAGGCACACCCGAGCGAGCCAATGCCAAGGCAAATGCCCCTAGAATAGCATAAGATAGGGCAATCTCCGCCCCACCGCCAACACCATCTTTGCTGTTAAAGACATCCATAATGGCAGATAAATCCATACCTGCCACCAAGCCACCAATTACGGCAGCAATCACCAAAGACAATACCACCGATACTCGAGACAGTGACAAAGCACACATCACGATAATGGCAATTACAACTGCATTCATGGCTATTTATATCAAGTAAAAAAGACTGCAAGATTCTAACTGAATATGGTTCAAAAAATGCATTTTATCGCGTTGATTGCTTATCATATAATCAATTTTTTGTAAAAAACTATATGTATATACAAATACTTAGCGTCAAAAATGCTTTGGTGAGCTAAATGTGTTTAAGTATCATGATTATTTTTATAGATTCGTTAATTTATGCATAGGCTCAATTGAATAGTTGGTGTGAGATAGTATTATGATTTCCAAGACTTTAAATTATTTGTGAAAAACTTTATTGATTAAAAACATACTGTGTAGGCTTTGGGATGGATCATTAACAAATATCCTGTAAAAAATCCGCTTTTTTATCATTGAATATTGCTAAATTTGAGTGAATTTAATTCTACGATATTCAGGTAAAACGGATGAAATCTTTAAGTAAAGCACTAGCGATGGGTACAATGGTTGTGGGTGCGGTGAGTATGACCGCATGCACATCAACTGGTGGTATCAATACAGGTAGTCGCATGGGCGATGCCCTAGCAATTGGTGCAATCACAGGTGCGGTCAGTGGCGGTGTCGCCAATGCAGTGACGGGAAATTCATCGCAAATCCTACGTGGTGCAGCGATTGGTGCGGCAACTGGTGCAGCTGCTAATGCCACAGCGGTTGCGGTAACAGGTACAGGGCAATAATTTTTTAATACGATCTAAACTTATTTGTCATCAAATCGTGCTAGCGTTTGTCTAGCACGATTTTTTATTCGGTCTTTAAACGTCATGTGATGACGCTGAATCTTGGATGACTAGTTTTTTCATTTTTAAATAATGCTACAATAGTGCTCTTTGCGATTGCTGATAGAGCTGTGCTGACATGTCACAAAATTATACCACCAATGAATTACAAGTCCTTACAGGTTTAGATCCAGTACGCCTACGCCCCGGCATGTACACCGACACCACACGCCCAAATCATCTTGCCCAAGAAGTGATTGATAATGCGGTGGATGAAGCTTTGGCAGGACACGCCAACAAGATTACTGTGACTGTACATCAAGATGGTTCATTGTCGGTACAAGACAATGGACGTGGTATGCCTGTAGATATTCATCCTGAATATGGTCAAAGTGGTATTGAAATTATTCTGACTAAATTGCATGCAGGCGGTAAATTTAGCGATAAAAATTATGAATTTTCAGGCGGTTTGCACGGTGTAGGGATTTCTGTGGTTAATGCCTTATCGACTCGTGTAGAAGTCAGTGTACAGCGTGATGGACAACGTCATTTTATGGCATTTGAGCATGGTGAACCTGTTACACCTTTACAAAGCGAAAGCAATAAAATCGCCAAAAAAATCTCAGGCACGACCGTGCGTTTTTACCCGAATGCCAAATATTTTGATAATGTTAAATTTTCACTCAAAGCCCTAAAGCACAACTTACAAGCCAAAGCGGTACTGTTGGCAGGCTTAGTGGTGGAATATATTGATGAAATTAATCAGGAAAATATCACTTGGCAATTTGAAAATGGCTTGGTGGATTATCTCAAAGAAGCAGTCAATGACCGTGAGATTTTGCCTGAAGTGCCATTTTTCGCCCAAGGACAGATTGATAAGTCACAAGCAGAATTTGCTTTGTGTTGGAATGTTGATGGTGGTGAGCAAATCCAAGAAAGCTATGTCAATTTGATTCCGACTGCTCAAGGTGGTACGCACGTCAATGGTTTACGCACAGGCTTAACCGAAGCCTTAAGGGAATTTTGTGAATTGCGTAATTTATTACCGCGTAATTTGAAATTATCGCCTGAAGATGTCTGGGATGGGGTAAATTTTATCCTGTCGCTCAAATATCAAGAACCGCAATTTTCAGGGCAAACCAAAGAGCGTCTATCCACGCGTGAAGCGGCAGCCATTGTACAAAGTATCAGCAAAGATAGCTTTACATTGTGGCTGAATCAATATCCTGATGTGGCAATGCAATTGGCAGAAATGGCGATTAATAAAGCTGGTCGCCGTCTAAAAGCCGCCAAAAAAGTCGAACGTAAAAAGATTACCGCAGGGCCAGCTTTACCAGGTAAATTGGCGGACTGTGCAGGGCAAACCCGTGAAGAATCGGAATTGTTTATTGTCGAAGGTGATTCAGCCGGCGGCTCAGCCAAGCAAGCTCGCGATAAAAACTTCCAAGCCATCATGCCGATACGCGGTAAAATTCTCAATACTTGGGAAGTGGCTTCGGATGAAGTATTGGCTTCACAAGAAGTGCATGATATTGCCATTGCCATCGGGGTGGATCCTGCCAGTGATGATTTGTCCGAGTTGCGTTATGGCAAAATCTGTATTTTAGCCGATGCTGATTCGGATGGTTTGCATATTGCCACCTTGCTTTGTGCTTTATTCGTCAAGCATTTCCCAGCTTTGGTCGAAGCGGGGCATCTTTATGTCGCCATGCCACCACTGTATCGCATCGATAGTGCCAAAGAAGTCTATTATGCCCTTGATGATGCAGAACTTGAAAGTTTATTGAAAAAAATCAAAGGCAAAAATCCGCAAATCACTCGCTTTAAAGGTTTGGGTGAAATGAATGCCAGCCATTTGCGTGAAACCACTATGGATCCTGATACCCGTCGTTTGGTGCAATTGGATTTGGATGATATGCACTATACCCATGGTTTATTGGATAAATTGCTTGCCAAAAAACGTTCAGCCGACCGTAAAGAATGGCTAGAACAAAAGGGTAATTTGGCGGATATTGAGCTATAAATCTGTCAAAGGTATTTCTAAGGGGCCATTTGTCCCCTTGCCAAATCCAAGCAAACCCAGCATAATAGCCCAAGATTTCAGGAGAAGTTAATCAGTGCCTAAGTATGGCATGATTTTTACCGAAGGCGCAAATACCCTATAATCGCTCAGGTAAAAGGACTGGAATCGCACAAAATTATCATTTCATTTAGTAGGCAATGAATTTTTACACATTTATTGTCACAGAGAATGCATTTTTGTGACATCATCTGGAGAGTGTGGCGAGCAAGCAGATTTTTTTAAATCACGCATTGCCCCACCACCGAAGGGGAAAAGGCATTTTATTTCGTCTATTGCTTGATGCAAGGTCAGTATAGATAAAATAGGCTGAAAATCTCAGGTCGCAGGACAGATAGGGCAAAGTGGCGTAGCGATGATGGCGATAAAAAGCCATTGTGGTAGTGCGTCAATGTTGCTGACTATTGTTTTTGCTATTTTACCTAGAGTATCGATATTCAGTATTGCCCCTTTCTACACTCTTATATAGGATTTTGTCATGTCAGGACTACAACGCACGCCATTTTATCAATCACACCTTGATGCAGGTGGTAAAATTGTCGATTTCTCAGGCTGGGAATTGCCGATTCATTATGGTTCACAAATTCAAGAACACGAAGCTGTACGTACCGATGCAGGGATGTTTGACGTATCACATATGGTGGTGACTGATATTCAAGGTCAAGATGCCAAAGCATGGTTACAAAAATTATTGGCAAATGACATCGCCAAAGCCAAATTTGTTGGTAAAGCGATTTATTCAGCGATGCTGAATGAGCAAGGCTGTGTGATTGATGACTTGATCGCTTACCGTATGAATGAAGCCGAAACTGAATACCGTATCGTATCTAATGCTGCAACACGCGATAAAGACTTGGCACAATTTGCCAAAGTGGCAAAAGATTTTGGTTTTGCAGTTGAGATTCAAGAGCGTCCAGAACTGGCTATGCTCGCAGTACAAGGTCCGAATGCAATTGCCAAATTAGCTCAAGCGAAACCAACATGGCAAGACAGTTTGAACGAATTAAAACCTTTTGTGGGTAAAGATTTGACTGAAATTGAAGGCAAAGATTGGTTTGTGGCAAAAACTGGCTACACTGGCGAAGATGGTGTAGAAGTGATTTTACCGCAAGCAGCTGCCGGCGAATTTTTTACATTACTGAAAGAAAATGGTGTTCAGCCAACAGGTCTCGGTGCACGTGATACCTTGCGTTTAGAAGCGGGTATGAATTTGTACGGTCATGAAATGGACGAAACGATTAATCCGTACGAATGTGGTATGGCATGGACTTTGGCTATCAAAGATGAGCGTGATTTTATCGGTCGTCAAGCCATGCAAGCCAAACAACAACAAGCCATCGATAGCGGTACAGAAGTGATGCAAGTCGGCTTGGTGTTAGATGGTCGTGGCGTATTGCGTGAAGGCATGCAAGTGACTTTGGCAAATGGCAAAACTGGCGTGATTACTAGCGGTACGTTCTCACCAAGTTTAAAACAATCGATTGCGATTGCTCGCATTGCTAAAACTGAAGATAAAACTGCAAATGTTGATTTGCGTGGCACACCAACGCAAGTCCGTATTATTGCCTTGCCGTTTGTACGCAATGGCAAAAAACAGTTTGATTAATAATTTTACCAGTACATAGTATGTCTTAATTTAACCTAAAACAGTTTTTCACTTGTTTAGTTAAATTAAGACTACGATAAAACTACTTTTTTGGAGCGATAAACAATGCAAAAAATACTTTTAGCTGTAATGATGGTATTCGCCACAATTGCATCAGCAAATGCCCACGTTACAATTAGAAATTTTGCAAACGGCGTAGATAGTATGTCAGGTAAATCTGATCACTTCCGTCTGAATGTTCCGACGAATAGAAATAAGGCAATCACTGAGGTAAAGCTCGTAGTGGCTGACGGTGTAAAGCTGTTGTTTATTCATCCAATGCCTAATTGGACTTATACTACCCAAAAAGATGCCAATGGCGATATCAAGACCGTTATTTACAAAGGTCGTATGGAAGCAGGTGAATATACTGCATTTCCTTTTATTGCCAAAAACCCAGCGACTTCTGATACTGCGGTCAAATATCAAGCGTACGTTACCTATGAAGATGGCGTAGTCGTACCATTTGATGGTTCAGAAGATGCACACGGTTATCAACCGACAATCTTACTCAAATAACCCCACTTTTCACACCCCACTTACAAGGATATTCCTATGAGCAACATTCCAGCTGACTTAAAATATGTCGCAAGCCACGAATGGTTACGTTTAGAACAAGACGGTAGCATTACTGTCGGTATTACTTACAATGCCCAAGACTTATTGGGTGACATCGTCTATGTCGAATTGCCAGAAGTTGGTGCCAATGTCGATGCAGATGCCGAAGTCGCTGTAGTTGAATCAGTAAAAGCGGCATCTGATGTCTATGCACCAATTGCAGGTGAAATTCTTGCTGTAAACGATGCTTTGGTTGATGCACCAGAAATCATCAATAGCAATCCGTATGGTGAAGGCTGGTTCTTCAAAATCAAACCAAGCAATCCAAGTGATTATGATGGTTTGATGTCTGCTGAAGAATACGAAAGCAGTCTATAAACTTATCGATTGATGTAAACCCAAAAAGCAAGGCTTGCGATGATATTGCAAGCCTTGTGCTTAATAGCACTTTGTTCGAAATTTTTCAGTAAAAATCACGCACTGATTTTGCTTCTATAGTTTGTTAGGAACTTGTTATGACCCATACCACGTTAAAACAATTTGATGATGTATTCAAACACGATGAATTCATCTCACGCCACGTTGGCATCAATAGCCACGACCAAGATGCTATGCTTAAGACGCTTGGCATTGATAATATGCAAGATTTTATCGTACAAACTGTACCTGCATCAGTGCGTTTGGGCAAAGATTTGGACTTACCATTGAGTATGCCTGAGCATGAGGCTTTGGCAAAATTACGTGGTCATGCCGATAATATTACCGTGAATAAAAGCTATATCGGTCTCGGTTATTATCCAACGCGTGTGCCTGCGGTGATTCAACGTAATGTGTTAGAAAATCCAGGTTGGTACACGGCTTACACGCCTTATCAAGCGGAAATCGCACAAGGTCGTCTGGAGACTTTATTAAACTTCCAGCAAATGTGTATTGAATTGTCAGGCTTAGATTTGGCAGGTGCATCATTATTGGATGAAGCGACTGCTGCAGCTGAAGCGATGGCGATGGCGAAACGTGTCAGCAAGTCAAAATCAAATCAATTCTTTGTCGATAGCCGTATTTTCCCACAAACTTTGGACGTGATTCAAACCCGTGCTAAATATTTTGGTTGGGACGTTGTCGTCGGTGATTTGGCTGATGCCGGCAAGGGCGATTACTTCGGTGCAATTTTCCAATATGTTGGTAAAGATGGCGATGTGGTCGATTTGACTGATGTGATTGCACAAGTCAAAGCCAAAGGGGCTTATGCCATTGTTGCTGCCGATGTAATGAGCTTGGTATTACTCAAATCGCCTGCCAGTATGGGTGCCGATGTAGCTTTGGGTAACACGCAACGCTTTGGCGTACCGATGGGCTTTGGTGGTCCGCATGCGGCGTATTTTGCCTTTACTGATGCAGCAAAACGTTCTGCACCAGGTCGTATCATTGGTGTGTCAATTGATGCTCAAGGCAAACGTGCTTTGCGTATGGCACTACAAACCCGTGAACAACATATCCGCCGTGAAAAAGCCAATTCAAATATCTGTACATCACAAGTATTGCTTGCAAATATGGCAGGTATGTATGCGGTATATCACGGTAGTGCGGGCGTAAAACGCATTGCAACGCGTATTCATGCTTTGGCAAGTGCCTTTGCTGATGTGGTGAGAAAAGCCGGCTTAACTGTCGTACACGAGCAATTCTTTGATACAGTTTTGGTCAATACTGAAAAAGCTCAGGCGATTTATCAAGCGGCATTGGATGCAGGCTATAACTTGCGTTTGGTCGATGAGCAACATCTTGCGGTGGCATTTAGTGAAGTGAGTGACCAAGCTGATTTTGCTGATTTAACGCAAATCTTTACGGGTACAGCACACAGCTTGCCAACGGATTTAACCATCACATTGTCAGCAAGCGTATTACGTCAAGAAGATGTATTACAGCATCCTGTATTTAACAGCCATCATACTGAGCATCAAATGCTCCGTTATTTGAAAAAGCTAGAAAATAAAGACTTAGCAATGAACCAAAGCATGATTTCATTGGGTAGCTGTACCATGAAATTGAATGCCACCAGTGAAATGTTGCCGATTACTTGGAATGAGTTTTCAAATGTGCATCCATTCGCACCACGCGAGCAAGTGGGCGGTTATTTGGCAATGATTGAAGGCTTGCAAGAACAGCTCAAAGCCATTACTGGTTTTGATGCGATTTCGATGCAACCCAACTCAGGTGCATCAGGTGAATACGCTGGTCTTTTGGCGATTCGTCGTTATCATGAAAGCTTGGGTCAAGCCAATCGTAATATCTGCTTGATTCCACGTTCAGCACACGGTACCAACCCTGCGACTGCTCAAATGATGGGTATGGATGTGGTGGTTGTGGCAACCGATGAGCAAGGTAATGTGGATTTTACTGATTTGAAAGCCAAAGCCGAGCAACACAGTGCCAATTTGGGTGCGTTGATGATTACTTATCCATCTACTCATGGCGTGTTTGAAGAAGGTATTCGTGATATTTGTGCCTTGATCCACGAACATGGCGGTCAAGTGTATATGGACGGTGCCAATATGAATGCACAGGTGGCAATGATGCAACCTGCCGATGTCGGTGCGGACGTATTGCACATGAACTTGCACAAGACGTTCTGTATTCCACACGGTGGTGGCGGTCCAGGTATGGGTCCTATCGGTATGAAAGCACACTTAGCACCATTCATTGCTAACCATGTGGTTTCACCAGTACCGAATGCACAAACTGGTATGAGTGCGGTATCGGCTGCACCATTTGGCTCAGCAAGCATTTTGCCGATTTCATGGATGTATATCACCATGATGGGTCGTGATGGTTTGCGTCAAGCGACAGAAGCGGCTTTGTTAAATGCCAACTATGTTGCCAATGCCTTGAAAGATGATTATCCAGTATTGTATTCAGGTAATAACGGTCGTGTGGCTCATGAATGTATCATTGATATTCGTCCATTGAAAGAAGCTTCAGGCATCACTGAAGTAGATATTGCCAAGCGTTTGATGGACTACGGTTTCCATGCACCAACCATGTCTTTCCCTGTAGCAGGTACATTGATGATTGAGCCGACTGAGTCAGAAGACAAAGCGGAATTGGATCGTTTTATCAGTGCCTTAAAACAAATCAAAGTGGAAGCATTGAAAGTACAAGCCGGCGAATGGCCCAAAGATGACAATCCATTGGTCAATGCACCGCATACTGCACAAGTGGTGGCAGGCGAGTGGAATCGTGCTTATAGCCGTGAAGACGCTGCCTATCCATTGCCATATATTCGTGAAAACAAATTCTGGCCAACAGTAAGTCGTGTTGATGATGTGTATGGTGATAAGAATTTGGTATGTAGCTGTCCAAGTATTGAAGAATACGTTTAATTTTTCTTTAAATTGAATTTATTGAAAATAAAAATAGCCCAGCCTAAATGGTTGGGTTATTTTTTGGAAAATTATTAATGTAACTTATAAAATTCATTAAATCCAAAAAGACGTTTTTATGTAAAATATATCTTTCATAAAGTAGATTTTACTAGGGTGTGTTGACATACAAAGAAAATCAGTTATTCTGATTATATGAATAGACTAACACTTACTGATGCCCAATG
>NZ_JBHFHK010000056.1:0-15339 GCF_041928215.1 Hubeiibacter jixunmingi
TGGGCATCAGTAAGTGTTAGTCTATTCATATAATCAGAATAACTGATTTTCTTTGTATGTCAACACACCCTAAAATATAGGTCAGCAAAATGCGTAAAATGCTATTTTGTTGGCTTATTTGTTGTTGCTAAAGGGTTGATTTTGATTTTTAGATATAAGGAATGTGTTGATGATGAAGAAATTAACTGCTTTGACTTTATTGAGTTTGCTTAGCTTGAATCATATCGCTTTAGCAAATCCTACAACAATACAAAATCAACAAGCCTATCTATCACAGCCACTCTATTTTCATTATTTTAAAATTGATGTGCCTAATGACATTGATTTAAAAAAAACTTTAATAAAGACTGAAATTAATCATTTAGATTTCACTTGGCATGATATTGCCAGTAAGCCTGATTTTGATAAAGTGATTCAACAGCGTGTGGCTTATTATCGAAGCTATCATTATGATTGGGATAAGATTTTTAAATCTTGTCCAAGTCATGAGCAGTGTTCACCTGAAAATTTAATCAATCTAAAACAATTGATTGCCACATTAAATGTCAATACTGCATTATATCGTCATTATCAATATCCGAATTATAGCCATTTTATTTTATCTACCGATGAAAATAAATTAGATGACTTTGCTCAATCTTCTTTTGTTTTGGATAAACTTTATGGGCAATTTTATGCTTATTTTCCACAGCAACAACAATATATCCAAAGCCCACAAATTCAGTTAAGTGAAATGTCATTTACCAATGAGCATTATTATTCAAGGCTAGGTGAAAGTTTTGTGCAAGATTATTTACAGCCTGTCAGCAAAAATGATTTTCTGAATAGTGAAAGAATGATTGTTGGGGCGATGGCAATCACTAAACCAAAATGGCAACCGCATCTTGAATATCAATTGGCATCCAAACAATATTCGATGAACATTCAAATCCGTGTAGAAGAGCCATCTCGTGAGCATCAACACTTAATACAAGATACAATCAATCAACTGAAAAAAGATTATGATTTAAAAGCCATCACCGCTAAGTTATTTACGCCAAAAAACAAACTTGCCGATATGCAAGGCAAACAACAATGTTTTTACGCTCAAGCCAAAAACAGCCAAACCAAAAATAACCAAATCAAGCCATATTCGCAAGTGTGGTGTAATGGCTTGGCTTTGGGACAAGATGATGGTTTTGAGCAACCGATGCTGTCTATCACTATGCAATATCAAAGCGATGGCTCTGATTCGCAAAACAAGCAAGCTTTACAAGCATGGTCGCAATTGATGACAAGTTTAAAGCGTAGATAAATGATTGATAAAATTGCATTAATAGGGTGGTAATAAGCGTCTAAAGCCATGCAATAATACAATCATTAAAAACATCAAATTACGCAAAAGAGTAGTGATACCTCCAAATTTTATCGCAGACTGTGATATTTTGCTCTGATAAACGCGATCAGCTTGTTGAGCGATTTTTTCAAAATAGGCAAAGTTGAGTTTTGGCTCGCACCACATGCCTTGAATATTGGCTTTCAGCTGAGGTGCATAATGAATGCCGACAATACCGCCAAAAATCGCACAAGTGCTATCGGTATCGCCCCCTTGCAAAATCAAATGCGTCATACCTTGTGCGGGTTGCTGTCGATAGTTTTGCCAAGCTTGATACACCGCAGGCACGCTATGATACATATAGCCTGTAATGCCTTGGTGATCCGCCTGATAAGATTGTAATCGTTGCAATAATTCAGGGTCGTTAATTTGTTGTTGTAAAAATTGCTCAACTTGCGTCTGTGACCAATCATGATGGCGTGTTTCTACCCAAGCCAATAATGCAATCCATAAAGCCCCTTGTTCTGCCTTAGGGTCGGTATGGCTTAGCGTGGTACTGATGTGATTAAGTTGTTTAAGCTGTTGAATATCATCGCACAATACGCCCAAAATCGATGCACGCATTGCCGCTCCATTGCCTGCCGAATACATACCAGTATGTTTAAAGCCAAGCCACATTTTAAACAAACTACGTCCTGTTGCCATGCCAATCCCTGCTGGTAAAGTCAGTAACCATAGCATCAAATGGCGTTTCAGTGATTTTTTAAATTTTTCAGCATCGCCAGCACTGTGAATATAAGCTTGCAAAGTCATCACTGCATGTTCGGTATCGTCCGATACCATTGCACCGTTTATTATCGGAATAAAATGATAATACTCGCCACGATAAAATTTTTGCACACGCTTTTTGGATAAATTTTCAAAGCTTAAACCATAGGCATCACCGATTGCACCGCCTATTAAGCAGTGCAAAATCTGTTGTTGTCGGGTACTGGTTTGTGGCTTTGACAAATTAATTTCCAATTTTTTAGGAGTGATTTTAAACTAAACCTAAGTTAAAAATTATTCAAAATTAGACACATCACCCAAGCCATGACGCACCACAACTGGATAATCTTGCGATAAATCTACAATACTGGTGGTGGCAAGTGTTCCCATTCCGGCATCAATAAATACATCGACATGCTTGGATAATTGCATTTCAATATCATACGGATCATCCAAAGGCTCGCTTTGCTTTGGCAAAATCAGCGTACTGGTAATCATCGGCTCGCCCAATTCTTGTAACAACATCTGACAAATCGGGTTGCTTGGAATGCGTAAACCGATGGTTTTTTTCTTCGGGTGCATTAAACGGCGTGGCACTTCACTGCTTGCAGGCAAAATAAATGTGGTAATCGCTGGCGTGTTGGCTTTGAGCAAACGGAAAGTGGCATTATCCACTTTGGCATAATTGGAAATATCGGATAAATCTTGGCAGATAATGGCATATTGATGCTTATCATCCAAGCCACGAATACGAGCGATACGCTCAATGGCGGCTTTATTACCAATTTGACAACCAATGGCATACGCTGCATCGGTTGGGTAAATCACCACATCACCCGCTCGGATGCGTTCAACAGCTTGTTGAATTAGGCGTGGTTGTGGATTGTCAGGATGAATGCGTAAATGTAACATAATCAAAAAATAAAATAATAAAATTGGCTAAATTATAGCAGATAAATGATGATTTTTATCGCTTAATTTATCGCCGATTTATTCATGATCTATTGATGTGTATGCCAAAATTTATCCAAATCAGCTCGCACAAATTCACTGGCATGTAAGTGTTGTTGTGGACGTAATTGTTGAATTAAATAATTAATCCAAATTTTGGCATCTCTCGGCAATTTATCTTTGCCAGTCAAATAACGCTGAACTTGAGCAAATACATTGTCTTTAAAAATATTTTGATTTTGAATACTTTCTGCATTGCCATTCAGATTATCCAAAGACACCCGAAAAGGCTTACCCAAAGCTCGGGTAAACAGCCACTCAACCGCTTGCGGTTTGATTTCTACTTGTTCAAATAAGGCTTGTTGTTCGGCACTGCGTCCGTCTGGCGTGTACCAATAGCCCAAATCAGGTTGCAAACGGCGTTGCATGCCTGCGATGCACCAATGGCTGATTTCATGTAAAGCACTGCTCAAAAAACCATGGGCAAATTGGATACGTGCAGGCTGTGTATCATCGGCTGGAAAATATTCCGGTTCGTCAATACCACGCACTAATACAACATTTTCATAGGCAAAGCATTGATTAAAGTGTAAAATAAGCCAATCCACTTGTGCGGTTTCAGTCATATTAAGCCAATCAAGTGTAGGTTGTTTTGGCTGTGAAGACGTTGATAAAGTCTCAAGATGGGCTGATGACGCATTCATAAACACTGATCACTCTCGGCAATGTACAAAATTTATGTTAAAATTAGCCAATAATTGTAACCTAAACTTTGACATTCGTCTGATGAATTTGTAAAATATTCGCCTTAATTATGTCAGCAAATACTTTTCCGGCACAGATTGAGCCGTTTAAATGGGCAGAGCAAGGTTTTGCATGGGTAGGTCAGCTACCTCTTGCCAACTTTACTCGTGTTGCCCAAGAAGCTGTTGGGTCGATTGAAGGTCAATCGGTTCAAGTCGAGTGTAAGCTCTCTATGGACAGCTATCATCCTTTTGTATGGCTAGACGCTGTGCTTCGCACCAATATTCCTTTGCAATGTCAGCGATGCTTGCAAGCGGTGAATCTTGATGTGGATGCCGATGTGCATATGGCGATATTGAATGATGAAAGCCAAGTAGATCTTTTGGATGAAAATGCTGATTTCATCGTCTTAGGAGACGATGCAAATACACAAAAAGCTGACTATCGTCAGCCTGCTGTGATGAATTTGCTTGGTATCCTAGAAGATGAATTACTGTTGTCGATGCCGATTTCACCAAAGCATGATGAATGCGAAATCAAGCATAAGGCGATGGAGCAGGCTGAGCCTGAACAAAAAAAGGATAATCCTTTTGACGTTCTTGCTGGTCTAAAGGGCAAACTTGGTTCATAATGTGTTATACTTCACCCGAGCCAATTGATTTTATCAATTTTTTTTCATAAGGAGCCTATCATGGCTGTTCAACAAAACCGCAAAACTCGCTCTCGCCGTGATATGCGTCGTTCTCACGATGCTTTGACTGCAAGCACAATCACTGTCGATTCTAAGACTGGCGAAACTCATTTACGTCACCACGTGACTAAAGATGGTGTTTACCGTGGTCGTTCATTATTCGCAAACAACGCTGAATAATTATCGATAGCCGACCGAGTTTGGTCGCGAAAATTGGGGCTTTATGCCCCTTTTTTTTGTCTGTAAAAAAGTGGGCATGAGATTGGTAGTGTCTGATTCCTAATAATGATTCATTATATAAAAAGGGGACTTTTAGAGTTAAAAGTCCCTTTTCTCAAAACATTGTCCAAATTATGCTTGATTAAAATGACTAAAATCAGCAGGACGTTTTTCTTGAAATGCTGTTAATGCTTCACGCATTTCGGCGGATTGTACGCGTTGCATAAAAATTTCTGCTTCTTGATCAATCAATTGCACAATTTCAGTCATATCATGTTTCATCAAAGCTTTACTGGTTTTTAAAGAGACCATTGGCAACTTTGCAAGATGTCTGGCAGTTTTTTCTGCTTGCTCATAAGGTTCATCACAAATTTGATTGATTAAGCCAGCGTGTAGAGCAGTAGCACTGTCAAATTTGCGTGCGGTCATAATCAAATCATTCGCTAACAAATAGCCTGCACGACGTTGTAATAACTGACTAGCCCCCCCTTCAGGCGACAAGCCTAGGCTACTAAACGGCATTTGAAAAACAGCTTTCTCATCTGCGTAAGCAAAATCAGCATGGAGTAATAATGTTACACCGATACCAATCGCTACACCTTTGATGGCAACGATCAGAGGTTTTGAAAATTGTGCGGCAGCTTTAAGCAATAAAAAGGGTGGTTGTTCGGTAGCAGGAATATGCTGTTGCCCGATAAATTTGGCAAAATCCTGCATATCATTTCCTGCAGTCAAATCACCATCCGCACCACGTAGAATGACGACTTGCACTTGTTTAGATTGGTCAGCTTGTTGTAATGCTTGCACTAAAAATAAATATAATTCGCTATATAGTGCATTTTTACTTTGTGGTCTGTCGATGGCAAGCGTGAGAATGCCATGTTGTAGGTCTGCTTTGATATGCTGGTGTGGTTGGCTTAAACAGGTTAATTCGGTCATCGTATGCTCCATCATCAAAAGGTTATTCAAAAAATCATTCATAACAATATGATGTTTTAACAGAAAAATATATCAAATTCGAGTGAGATTTTCGACTGGCTATTCGTTTTTATCATTTGATCACGGCTCTGCACTCTTATTTAAAACGATGCTATACTGTTGTGATCATATCTAGTGATAAATGCACAGCATCGCCATGACACAAAGCTCGCTTTTAGAAAATTCTTTGCATAATCAATCTTTTGACTTTGACTATATCGTCTATATTGGTCGTTTTCAGCCCTTTCATTTAGCACACTTAAAAGTGGTTGAAATGGCATTACAACAAAGTAAATATGTATTACTGGTGTTGGGTTCGGCACAAAATGAACGTAGTTTAAAAAACCCATTCACGGTTAATGAACGCAAAGAAATGATTTTGGCAAATTTTTCTGCTGAAATACAAAAACGTATTATCTTTGTACCGATTATCGATGTGTATAATGATGAAAAATGGGTTAAATTGGTAAAAGAACAAGTCAATTTCGCCATAAATACAAATCAAGCTGATTTAAATCACAATGCCAAAATTGCTTTGATTGGTCATTTTAAAGATGATAGTTCGTATTATTTAAGATTGTTCCCAGAATGGCAATTAATTAATATTGAAAACCTATATCAGCAATTATCCGCTACACCAATTCGTCAAAAATATTATCAAGGGCAAATCGATAATGAGCATTTATCTAAACCTGTGCAAGATTTTTTAAAACAATTTCAAAATAAACTAGTTTACCAAATGCTCAAAGATTATGCACAGCGTGAGGATAATAGCGTGATTGTCAAAGAAGAACAAAAAAATGAATTAGGGTAGTTATCATGATATATACAACTGCTAATTTATTCTTTTATGCAATGCTGTTTAATGCTGTGTTGTATTTTACATTACAGCCTATCGCATTTTTGCTACTTAGACGGCTGAAAAATAATGATATTGAGTTGGATTACATCAATAAGATATTAAGAAATATGAGTTTTTTCCTTTTGTGACATTGATTTTAAGCCTTTTTGATTGTATTTATACAAATGATTTTTCTATGTTTCAACTTTTTAACCCTATTTCCTATTTTATGCGTGACAATAAATTTGCTATTGATAATATTTTATCAACTATCATGTCTTTATTGTTATTCTATGCATGGCTAATTGCTGGTAGTTATTTTATATTTTATTTTTTTAATAAAAATAATCGGTTAGGTATTATTTTATACGGTATTTTATATAAAATGTTTGTATTAAACGTTTTAAGTTTTGGATTAGTCATGATTTACGGTTTTATCCAAAAATCTTTTGGATAATTGAATATAAACCGTAAATATTTTTTTCCTAAATATTCAAATCAAGTATTCAAAAAAAAGCTATTTAAAGCAACGCTTTTAAATCATCCAAAACGATTTGAGCATGTCCATCGGCTTTGACTTTGCGATAGGCTTTGATTAATTTTTCCCCTTTAAAAACAAAAGTTGAACGCTCAATACCAAAGACTTTTTTGCCGTACATATTTTTTTCTTTGATGACATCAAAATGCTTACATAATACTTCATCTTTATCACTGATAAGATCAAAATTAATTGCTTGTTTTTCAATAAAATTTTGATGACTCTTAATGCTATCACGAGAGATGCCTACAATACACGCATTTAGCTGATCCAATTCTTGTTTTAATTCAGAAAATTGATTGGCTTGTTTGGTGCAACCAGCAGTACTGTCTTTTGGATAAAAATATAAAATCAAAAAAGCGTGCTGTTGTGCTAATTGAGCTAAATTTTGCGTACCAGCAGTAGTATCTACGTCTTGCGATGGCAGGGTAATGGTGTCAGACATAATTTTTTTCCAAAAAAATAGGCATTACTATAAAAGAATGCCTAAGATTATGCCATAAGGTATTTATTTTTAGCAATTTTAAAAATTAGCGTTTGCTTTGTTGTGCCATGCTCTGCAATTTCTTGGATAAAGCCGTACCAATGCAAGCTTGTAGATCACGCTGTTGCTGTTGCACAAAAGGTAAGGTTGCAGGATTTTTCTTTTGATTAATCGTGCTAATGATTTGCCATTCTTGTGCTTTGGTCATACGACCTTCCGAGTCAATCTGGCAGGCACAGAATTTGTCAGCTTCGCTGGCATTCAATTTACCTGCTTTATTGATCGTTTCTTTGCAGTTACCAATCAGTGTAGAACGTACATTACTGCTTTTTGCTGGATCTTGTGCAGCAAATGTAGTATTGCTGAGTGACAGTAGGCTGATCATCAGTAATGCTACTGATGATTGAGCAAGCAATTTTTTCATAAAATAACCTTAGAACATTTGGGTGATATGCGAATACGTGTATTCGTGTTTATCTGTATCAATGTGTGTAATAACGCGTAGGATCTGCAACACCAGCGTCTTCAAAGCCTTGCTTTCTTAGACGACAGCTATCACATTTACCACAAGCACGTCCTTCTATATCAGCTTGATAGCAGGATACGGTGTTGGCGTAGTCTAACCCATGTGCTAATCCTAATTGTATAATTTTTGCTTTGGATAAATGTAATAATGGTGTAGCAATTGTGAGTTTTTCACCTTCTACTGCTGCTTTGGTGGCAAGATTTGCCATGTTGCTAAAAGCTTCAATGTATTCTGGACGACAGTCTGGATAGCCTGAATAATCCACTGCATTGACACCAATGACAATGGTTTGAGCCTGTTTCACTTCTGCAAGTGCCATAGCATAAGATAAAAAGATTGTATTACGTGCAGGTACATATGTGCTTGGAATACCATCTTGTGCTTGTTCAGGTACTTGCAAATTATGGTCGGTCAATGATGAACCACCAATAGTACCTAAATCAATATTAATGATACGGTGTTCTACTGCAAACTGTTTTGCCAAACGCCCAGCAGCTTGTAATTCGCTACTAGAGCGTTGTCCATAAATAAAACTTAAAGCATAACAGTCATATTGTGCTGCTGCCCAAGCAAGGCAAGTACTAGAGTCTAAACCGCCAGACAGCAATACCACTGCACGTGGGCGTGCGTTTGGCATCGGAGAAGAATGTGTATTCAAAGTAAAAAGCTCAATAAAAAATAAAAACTATTTTAACATAAATCAAAGATGACACAGCAAGGCTCAACGTCCTTTTTCATCTTGCCAAAGCAACTTGTGTAGTTGCAATTGGAATTTTACAGGCAATTGATCTTGTAAAATCCACTGTGCCAAATCACGGGCAAAAGGCGGTAAGTGAACAGAACCTGTAATTGCAAAAGCAGGCGAGAACCAAACTGTAGATACTTTATGCTGTAATTGATGTTCTGCTAAAAAACTTTTTGACCATTGATAGTCTGTTTGATCACTAATCACAAACTTGATCTGATCATGTGGTGTAAGATGAGCGTAATTTTGAATGAGATTTCTATGCTCTTCATGACTAGAAGGCGTTTTTACATCGACAATACGAGATACACGAGTATCGACCAATGAGATATCCATCGCACCACTGGTTTCCAAAGATACCTTATAGCCCAAATCACATAGTTGTTTGAGTAACGGAATACAGTTAGGTTGTGCCAAAGGTTCACCACCAGTCACACAAACATATTTCGCACCAAAGCGATGAATTTTTTCAATAATATCATCTAAACTTTGGCGTTCACCACCTTCAAAAGAATAGGTCGTATCACAGTAAGTACAACGTAGAGGACAGCCTGTTAGACGTACGAATACAGTGGGATAGCCTGCTTCATTGGCTTCGCCTTGTAGAGAATAAAAAATCTCGGTTAGGCGTAAACCTGCTTGTGGGTCTGTAGTTGGAATGTGCTGATTGCGTAAGGCAGACATAAAATGATAAATCGTGAAAAACTAATGCCTTATTATAGCGAATATCAGCCTTATAAACAGCCTATATTTTGATAAGAAACATTATTTTAAATCATCTAAGCGAGAATCGCTGGTATGCATTGGATTAATCATGCCCATATAATTCAAGTAAGCAAATAAATCTAGTTTGGAGCCAATAATATCTTGCTTTAGCAAACCTTCGACATATTCTGCATAACGATGATGTGCAGGGCTGATTGGTGATTTTTTTGGCGTTAAGACTTTGTTGCGTATGTTTTGATGATGAAATAATACATCAGCAACGCTGTTCATGCCCAGCTGTTCTTGTTGTTCTGGATCTTCAATAAAATTTTCGTAACCAACAAAAATATGCTCACATTCCACACAGCGAACTTTACTGGCGGAAATACTCAATTCAAGTAAAGAAACTTGATAAATGGTATTGCATTTTGGGCATTGGATAAGATATTTCATTGCGAGACAATTTTGATGTTGCAAAGATTGTATATTTCAAGTAAGGCGAAATTATACACTATAATGATAATTTCGCTCAACTTGCAATACAGTCGATTAATTTACACGACGTCCTGACAAACGGCACCAGTTTTCATCACGCATGGCTTGTTCAGTCAAAGCAAAATATGGCTGATAGCATTGTTTGATGTCTTGCACTTGCTCTTCAATCAACCCTGCAAGGGCGATTTCAGCATCTGGCTTGGTCAATTTGTGGAAGGTTTCCACCAACATCATCAATGGCTTAGCTAGAATATTTGCCACCAAAACATCGGCTTTTTGTTCGCCAAATTCAGCATCAAATTCTTCAGGTAAACCGACCCATAACTTATCCGCAACGCCATTTAGCTCCGCATTTTGACGAGTTGCCAATACGGCTTGTGGGTCAATATCGGTAGCATAAACTTTTTTCGCACCCAACAATAACGCCGCCACGCCTAAGATACCCGAACCGCAACCATAATCGACCACTATTTTATCTTTGACATCTGTTTTTCCAAGCCATTGCAAACATAAGAAAGTACTGGCATGATTGCCTGTCCCAAAGGCTAAACCTGGATCGAGTTTTAAATTCACCGCATTGGCATCAGGGGCTTGCAACCATTCAGGCACAATCCAAAAATTTTCCGCCACTTGAATCGGTTCATAATAATCCATCCAGGCACGTTCCCACGCTTGGTCTTCAATCACATCATAACGGCTTGGGGCATCAGGCAAATTGATTTTGATAAAGTTTAATAATTGTTCAGCATCAAGCGGTTCATTTTCATCTTGCTGAAAAATCCCCGTGACAATCACATTATCCCAAAGTGGTGTCTCCCCTGGTAAAGGCTCTAACAAGGCTTGGTCTTGGGCGTCATCTAAAGTCACGCTCACCGCACCAAGTGATAATAATAACGTTTCTGTCAGTTCAACTTGGGCTTGGCTCACGGTAATATGTAATTGTAACCAATTCATAACATGCCTATTTTTACAAAAATTCAGTTCATTATACCTGAGAAAATCATTGTTACGGACGTTTGGATAAAATAATTTACGGGTTAAAATAAATTGTAAGGAAATTACAGTTCTTGCCAAGAATTTTGCTATAATTGGCAGGTTTTTATTTTGTTGTCGATATAATTATGCTTTATCCTAAAGTTTATGATGTGATTGTGATTGGTGGCGGTCATGCGGGTACCGAAGCGGCATTGGCTGCGGCACGTATGGGACGTCAAACGCTACTATTAACCCATAATATCGAAACTTTGGGGCAGATGAGCTGTAACCCTGCGATTGGTGGGATCGGCAAATCACATTTGGTACGTGAAATTGATGCTTTGGGCGGTGCAATGGCATTGGCAGCCGATAAAGGTGGTATTCAATTTCGTATCTTAAATTCTCGTAAAGGGGCGGCGGTGCGTGCTACACGTGCTCAAGCCGACCGTGTGCGTTATAAAGCGGCAATTCGCCATGCTCTAGAAAATCAAGCCAATCTCGATATATTCCAACAAGCAGCGGATGATTTGATTGTTGAAGGCGATACCGTCAAAGGTGTAGTTACGCAAATGGGCGTGCGTTTTGACTGTAAAACTGTTGTACTCACTACAGGAACATTTTTGGGCGGTGTGATTCATATTGGTTTGCAAAATAGCAGTGGTGGGCGTGCAGGCGATCCGCCATCGATTGCCTTGGCACATCGTTTGCGTGAACTCAATCTTCCTGTTGGGCGATTAAAAACCGGTACACCACCACGTATTGATGCACGCAGTGTAGATTTTTCGGTGATGACTGCACAACCAGGGGATTTCCCATCGCCAGTGATGTCTTTTATGGGTGATGTGTCGATGCACCCAGAACAAGTCAGCTGTTATATTACCCATACCAATGAAAAAACCCATGACATTATTCGAAGTGGCTTAGACCGTTCGCCAATGTATACAGGCGTGATTGAAGGTGTAGGCCCTCGTTATTGTCCATCGATTGAAGATAAAATTCACCGTTTTGCCGATAAAGATTCGCATCAAGTATTCTTGGAGCCTGAGGGCTTGGATACGCATGAACTTTATCCAAATGGTATCTCGACATCATTGCCTTTTGATATTCAATTTGAATTGGTGCGTTCAATCCGTGGTATGGAAAATGCCCATATCTTACGCCCAGGTTATGCGATTGAGTATGATTATTTTGACCCACAAGCCTTAAAATATACCTTAGAAACCAAAGCGATTAATAATCTGTATTTTGCTGGTCAAATCAACGGCACGACAGGTTATGAAGAAGCAGGGGCACAAGGTCTATTGGCAGGTTTAAACGCCGCTCGCCGTGCGTGGGAACAAGAACAATGGACGCCTGAACGTGACCAAGCTTATCTCGGTGTACTGGTTGATGATTTGATTACACTGGGTACAAAAGAGCCATATCGTATGTTTACCTCTCGTGCTGAATATCGTTTGATGTTGCGTGAAGACAATGCCGACCAACGTTTAACCCCGATTGGGCGTGAGCTTGGTTTGGTCGATGATATGCGTTGGCAAGCCTATTGCGAAAAAATGGAAGCAGTAGAAACCGAAACGGCACGCTTGGCACATCTTTGGGCTGCACCGAATAATCCATTAGGCAAAAAGTTTGTGGAAATGACCGGTGCGGATTTAAGCAAAGAAAGCAATGCCATTGATTTGTTAAAGCGTCCGAATATTAGTTTTGCACAAATTGCTGAATTGACTGATTCACAAGTATCGGTACAAGTCGGTGAACAAATCGAAATCGCCACCAAATACGAAGGTTATATCAACCGTCAGCAAGATGATGTTGCTCAATTAAAACGCTTGCAAGAAACCAAAATCCCAAGTGATTTTGATTATGATGCGGTGTCGGGTTTATCGCGTGAAATCACGCAAAAGCTCAAAACCATTCGCCCTGATACTTTGGCTCAAGCCAGCCGTATTTCTGGGGTAACACCTGCGGCAGTACAATTGGTGATGATTAGCATTCGTAAACAAGCACAAGCCAAACATGTTTTGGCTTAATGGTTGAAAATAACTTTGAGTTTGAATATAGGTTAAATCATGCAAAAGCCAACAAAACAAAAAATATTCAATGGGTTGCGTGCGGCAGGGCGTGTCGGCGAAACTGCGGCAATGGTCGGTAAGGCGGGCTTTAAATGGCTACAGCAAGGCATTCAAACTAATGATACTGCCAGCCAAGCTCGTTTGATGCGTGAAACCTTTGAGGACTTGGGGGCAACCTATATCAAACTGGGGCAATTTATCGCCAGTACGCCATCATTATTTCCACGAGAATATGTGGAAGAGTTTCAAAAATGCTTAGATCAAACGCCTGCTTTGCCTTTTTCATATATTGAAGAGGTGCTTGAGCAAGAATTTGCAGGACGTGATTTAAAACAAATTTTTGCATCGATTGACCCAAAATCTTTGGCATCGGCATCGATTGCACAAGTCCATGCTGCCAAATTGGTGACTGGGCAAGATGTGGTGATTAAGGTACAAAAGCCCAATGTTGAAACCATTTTATCAACCGATCTCAATGTGGTGCATTTGACTACAAAATTATTGGAAAAAGCCTTACCCAAAATCAAATTTGCATCACTTGCCGACATTACCGAAGAAATCAAAACCCGTATGATTCGAGAAGTGGACTTTGTGGAAGAAGCCCAAAATTTACAAGACTTTTTGCAATATTTACAAATTAGTCAAAACACGCAAGCCACAGCCCCGAGAGTTTATCCTGAATATTCCACAGCCAAAGTGCTGACCATGCAACGTTTATATGGTGTGCCATTGACCGATTTGGATGTGGTAAAACAATATGCCGATGACCCAACACAAGTGCTGATTACTGCGATGAATACATGGTTCGGTAGTCTGATGATGTGTAAAAGCTTTCATGCCGATTTGCATGCGGGCAATTTGATGTTGCTGGAAGATGGGCGGATTGGATTTATTGATTTTGGTATTGTTGGACAATTAAAACCAAGCGTATGGGCGGCAGCGATTCGCTTTATGGATGCCTTGCAACAGGTTGATTTTTCAGCGATGGCGGAAAATATGCTTGAGATGGGCATGACCGATCATCAGGTGGATACGGTACGTCTGGCGGAAGATTTACAGCGTTTGTTTAATGGTGATTTTTTTGCTGATGCCAAAAGTATGATGAATACGCAACCAAGCGAACTCAATGACATCATGCTTGATGTGGTGGCAGTGGGTGAGCGTCATGGTATTCGATTCCCTAGAGATTTTGCCTTATTATTCAAACAGATGTTGTATTTTGATCGCTTTATGCGAGTGTTAGCCCCGTATATTGATATTTATGCCGATCAGCGTTTGCACGTGTTGCAAGATGTCAAAATGCATGATGTACAACCGCAAGTCAAATTGTTGCAATAGGCATATACCGCTCAATTTTTTTAAAAATAGCTAAAAGAAAATTCGGAGAAAATCATGACACAAGATTGTATTATGATTGATGGTTTGCACATTGATACCATCATTGGCTGTTTGGATTGGGAACGCCAAGTCAGCCAACCTGTGGTAGTGGATCTCAAAATCTATGTGGATTTGAGCAAAGCAGGCTTGAGCGATGACTTAAATGACACCTTGGACTATGCTCAAATTTGTGACATTACCACACAGACCATTCAACAGTTACAAGCCCAATTGGTGGAACACGCAGGTTTGACGGTGATTCAACGTTTATTTGCGTGGGACAATCGTATCGAAAAAATTGCTTTGAGCATCAAAAAACCAACCATCTTGCCACAAACGCAAGCAGTGGGGATTTATTTGGAGCGTAGCCGTCCATGATATTGGCTTTGGCATTGGCAAGTAATTTACAGCCCAAACATCATATCGCTTGGGCGAAGCAGCAGCTTGATTCGCTTGGGTTATGTCAATGGGCGGATGTTTTTCAGATTCCGTGCCGTGATGGTATTGGGGCGGATTATGATAATACGGCGTGTTTATTAGAATTATCCGATAGGCAACAGCACGCTTTATTGAAAAAAATCGCTATAACATGTGGTTTAAATAATGCTGAAAATAATGATTTAAATCAAAATTTTATCGAACAGTTTAAATTATATTTGCATCATTTGGAATTGCAAATAGGACGTGTTCGACCATCGCATGCGATTTCTTTGGATATAGATTTGATTGCATGGGGGGATGATATTCAACATTTGCAATACAATCCCAAAAAATTACCACTTGCTCAAGATGTCATTATTCCTTTACAGCAGTTAATAGATTTAGGTGATGATGAAAGTAATAGACCTCTTTCGAAAATGTAAATTTAGCGATTAACTTGCCAATTTATAAATCCTGCCACTAATTTCATTCTCA